>NZ_JAXWCK010000047.1:0-52287 GCF_037349415.1 Anthropogastromicrobium sp. | reverse complement strand
ACTTTCAAGCGCTTCAAAAGAGGGCAAAAGAAACCAAACGGCAGGAAAAGAAAACCGAGGTTAAGCAGAAAGACGGTACGGTAAAAGTGATCCAGAAATATAAACGAAAAAAACGTTTTGGAAGATCCATCAACCGCCGTGCACCTGCAAGATTTCTGCTAGAATTGAAAAGAAAAGCGGAGGCAGTTGGAGGTGTCTATGCAGAAGTAGATACAAAGGAATTTAAGGTAATGAATACTTTGCAGGGATATATCTGTAATAGCCGTCCGCGTCGATTTGGCAAATCAATAACCGCAAATATGCTCACAGCATATTACAGCAAAGGGTGTGATTCACAAGATTTGTTTGCGGGGTTGAAAATCAGCGAGGCGTCTGATTTTAAAAAGCATTTGAATCAATATGATGTTATTCATCTGGATATTCAATTAAGAGAGTATGATAAAGCCTGACGATAGTTAGGAGCTATCGGGGACATTACGTGTCCCTGGTGGCTCTTTTTATTTTTTTACATAAATTTGACATATCACTGCTTTCTGATTTTACAAAGAAACAATAAGATTAGTGGCGTTAAGAGAAAACAAAACAAACAAACACAACAAAATGGGTAGAAACAGAAAGGAAGTTTTTATTATGAGAAAGATGATCACAATGGCAGTAACCGCAGCTCTTGCAATTTCAACATTGACCGCATGCGGAAAGACAGATAAAAAGGAGACTACAGCGTCAACAGCAGCAACCACCGCATCAACAGCAGCAACTACCGCTTCTACAGAAGCTAAGACTGAGGCTAAGACTGAGGCCAAGACTGAGGCTAAGGATACATCTGCTGCAGCAGCTGAGTCTAAGGCAGATGCACAGACTCCTGTATCTGGAAGCGTTGCAACTGATGGTTCTACTTCTATGGAGAAGGTAATCGGTGCTCTTGGTGAGGCATTTACAAAGGCAAATCCGGATGCTACCTTTACATACAACCCAACTGGTTCTGGTTCTGGAATCACTGCTGTATCTGAGGGACGCTGCGATATCGGTCTTTCCAGCCGTGCATTAAAGGACGAGGAGAAGAGCCAGGGCTTAGTAGAAACTACATTGGCACTTGATGGTATTGCAATCATTGTTAATAAGGAGAATACAGTAGAGGATCTTTCTCTTGATGATATCGCAAAGATCTACACTGGCGAGATCACAAATTGGAGTGAGGTTGGCGGAGAGGACGCTGATATTGTTCTGATTGGCCGTGAGGCAGGAAGTGGTACAAGAGATGGTTTCGAGTCTATTACAGGTACATCTGATTCCTGCAAGTATCGTCAGGAGCTTACATCTACAGGTGATGTTATCACAACTGTTTCCAGCAATCCAGGTGCAATCGGATATGCATCTTTAGCAGCAGTAAAGGATACTGTAAAGAAGGTATCAGTAGATGGTGTTGAGGCAACTGAGGAAACAGTAAAGGATGGTTCTTATAAGGTACAGCGTCCATTCGTTCTTGTTACAAAGGATGGTACTGAATTATCAGAGGCAGCACAGGCATTCTTCGATTATGCAACTTCAAAGGATGCAGCAGATATTATTTCGGCAGCAGGTGCTGTTGCGGTAGCAGAATAATCACAATTGGAAGGGTGCGAGGATTTATGAAGAGCAAAGAGAGTCTGTTAGAGACAGTAGTACATGGCATATTTTTGATTCTCGGACTGATTACGGTCGGATGTGTATTGTTAATTACAGTTTATCTGGTAATTTCCGGTGTGCCGGCAATCGCAAAAATTGGTCTGTTTCAGTTTTTATTTGGCACAAAATGGGCATCGACCGCCTCTGAGCCATCATTTGGAATCTTACCGTTTATCATGACAAGTATTTACGGAACAGGAGGTGCAATTTTGCTTGGTGTTCCAGTCGGATTTTTCACATCTGTCTACCTGGCAAAGATTGCATCACCAAAGGTAAGAGGTGTTATTGAGACAGCTGTCAGCCTTTTAGCAGGTATTCCGTCTGTTGTTTATGGTCTTGTCGGTATGCTGATTCTTGTGCCTGGCATCCGCAAATTGTTTAATGTGCCAGATGGTGCAAGCCTTCTGGCAGCGATTATCGTACTTGCAATCATGATTTTGCCGTCTATCATTAAGGTTTCACTGAATGCGCTTGAGGCAGTGCCAAAGGAATATGAGGATGCATCACTTGCACTTGGTGCGACAGATATTGAGACATATTTTAAGGTGTCAGTTCCGGCTGCAAGAAGTGGTATCGCAGCAGCAGTTGTATTAGGTGTGGGCCGTGCAATTGGCGAGGCAATGGCAGTTATGATGGTTTCAGGAAATGTTCCAAATATGCCGTCATTGTTTCAGAGTGTTCGCTTTTTGACGACTGCTGTTGCCAGTGAGATGTCATATTCAGCAGGACTGCAAAGACAGGCGTTGTTTTCAATTGCGTTAGTGCTGTTTTTGTTCATCATGCTGATCAATGCAACACTGAATTTTTTCTTAAAGCATGAGAAAGCCTGAAAAACGGATTCATAAAAGGAGTGAGTAAGATGACAAAACAGGAAGCAATAGGGGTGTCGCAGACAGCAAATGTAAAATCGGTGATGACAGTGCGTGCCGCTGCAAAGAATGGACCAGGGGTAAAGCGCAAGCTTTATATAGGTCTGATGAAGTTTTTGATGGGGCTTTCCATAACAATTACATGTGGACTTGTATTGTTTATGATCGGATATGTATTATATAGAGGTGTTCCGAATATAAGCTGGAAGCTGGTGTCCACATCTCCAAGCTACCTAGATGACAACATTGGTATTTTGCCTGATATTTTAAATACACTTTATATTGTAATTGCAACACTTGTAATTGTACTTCCGCTTGGTGTTGGTGCTGCAATATATCTGACTGAGTATGCCACAAACAAAAAAATAGTTGGCATGATCGAGTATGCAGCAGAGACACTTTCAGGTATTCCTTCTATTATATATGGTCTTGTCGGAATGCTGTTTTTCTGTCAGTTTTTAAGCTTGCAGACATCTCTTTTAGCAGGTGCGCTTACTCTTGTGATCATGAATCTTCCAACTATCATGCGTACAACCCAGGAGAGCTTAAAGACAGTTCCGCAAAGCTACCGTGAGGGTGCATTTGGACTTGGCGCAGGAAAGTGGAGAGTTATTCGTACCGTTGTACTTCCAGGATGTATTGATGGTGTAGTGACAGGATGTATTCTTTCTGTCGGAAGAATTATCGGTGAGTCAGCAGCGCTTCTTTTCACCGCAGGTCTTGCACATGCAGTAAATGGAATGATAGATGGTCTTCACAGTGCAGGTGCAACACTTACAGTTGCGCTTTACATGTATGCTAAGGAGCAGGGTGAGTTTGGTGTTGCATTTGCGATTGCAGCAATCTTAATGGTATTAACCGTGTTTATCAATTTAACTGCAACTTTGTTAGGTAAGTATTTTCAGAGGAGGAAGAATCAGTGAGCAGCGTAATTACTGTAAAGGATATGTGTCTGTGGTATGGACAGGTGCAGGCATTAAAGAATATTAATATCAATATTGAGGAGAAGAGTATTACGGCGCTGATTGGTCCTTCTGGCTGTGGTAAATCCACATTCTTAAAGTCGTTAAACAGAATGAATGATCTGGTGCCTGGTGTGAAGATTACAGGCGATCTTCGTTATCGCGGCGAGGACATTTTTGATCCAAAGTTAAATGTCAATGAGCTTCGCAGAAATATCGGAATGGTATTCCAAAAGCCAAATCCATTTCCAATGAGCATCTATGACAATATTGCATACGGACCGCGCACCCATGGAATTACAAGCCGTGCAAAGCTTGATGAGATCGTGGAAAATTCCTTGAAGGGTGCAGCCATCTGGAATGAAGTAAAGGATAACTTGAAAAAATCGGCACTTAGCTTATCAGGAGGACAGCAGCAAAGACTTTGTATTGCACGAGCACTTGCTGTTGAACCAGATGTACTTTTGATGGATGAGCCAACAAGTGCGCTTGACCCGATTTCTACATCAAAGATAGAAGAGCTGGCAAGCGAATTAAAATCACAGTACACAATTGTTATGGTTACGCATAACATGCAGCAGGCCGTGCGTATTTCTGATTACACCGCATTTTTCCTGCTTGGTGATCTGATAGAGTATGGTGAAACACAGAAGATCTTCGAGCAGCCAAAGGATAAGAGAACTGAGGATTATATTACAGGACGTTTTGGCTAATGGAAATAAAAAAAGTGAGGTGAAGACATGAGAAGCAAGTTTGACGAGCAGCTAGCGCTTTTGAATCGTGATCTGACAAAGATGGGATCGCTTTGTGAGGAGGCGTTAGCATTAGCGGCAAAGGCACTGGCAAATGCAGATGGACAGACAGCAGCAAAAATCGCACCGATAGACAGTGAGATTGACCAGATGGAGCGCACTATCGAGTCGCTTTGTTTAAAGCTTTTGCTACAGCAACAGCCAGTTGCGAGAGATTTAAGACAGATCTCAGCAGCACTTAAGATGATTACAGATATGGAACGTATCGGTGATCAGGCATCCGACATCGCAGAGATTATTGGATTCTTAAATGGAAGAATCGGAACGGATGCACAGTATATTTGTCAGATGGCAGTAGCTGCAATGCGTATGGTGACAGAGAGTGTTGAGGCTTATGTAAAGCGTGATGTAGCAATGGCAGAGGCAACAATTCAGCACGATGATGTGGTCGATGATCTTTTCTTAAAGGTAAAGGAGTCGCTTATTCAAATGATCTCAGAAAATCCAAAGGACGGCGAGTATGCACTTGATCTTTTGATGATTGCAAAGTATTTTGAGCGAATCGGAGATCATGCGACAAATATCGCAGAGTGGGTTGTATTTTCTGTTACAGGTGTGCATGAGCAGGTGTGAATTAAATTAGAGCAAAAAAGGGGCAGATGAAGAGTCTGCCTCTTTTCGTTTTTTTGTAACTATTCAGAGCCATGCAAAATTGCTTTCTGTGAATGCTTGCATTCAGACAGAATAGCAATTTTATATGGCGAGGTAACCACATGAGCAAAATAGAAGCATCGAAGATGCGATTTTGCGAATGGGGTTCTGAATAGTTACGTTTTTTTTATAAACAATCTAAATTTTATATAAATTGTATTGACTGTTCTATTTTGAACGCTATAATAGTTTCTATCTAAAAAGAAGGGAGCAGCAGATAATGGTTAAGTTGTTAAAGAAGCTTACATGGAAAGATTTTATTCTGGCGGCAGTTGCATTTGTGTTTATTATCGTGCAGGTGTGGCTTAGTCTGACAATGCCGGATTATATGTCTGAAATTACAAAGCTTGTCCAGACTAAGGGCAGTAAGATGAATGATATTTTGATAGCAGGAGGCAAGATGCTTGCATGTGCACTAGGAAGTTTGCTTGCGGCAGTATGTACATCAATATGTGCATCAAAAATTTCATCTAATTTTTCTGCCAATTTAAGAGGACAGGTTTTTCATAAGGTGCAGTCTTTTTCAATGGAAGAAATTGGAAATTTCTCTACTGCAAGTTTAATTACACGTTCTACAAATGATATTACACAGGTACAGATGCTGATTGTTATGGGTCTGGAGGTTTTACTTAAGGCTCCTATAATGGCAGTGTGGGCACTGTGCAAGATTTCTACAAAGAACTGGCAGTGGACTGCTTCAACGGGTGTGGCTGTTGTTGTACTGCTTAGCTTTGTTTGTGTTTGCGTGGCTGTTGCGCTTCCAAAGTTTAAAAAGCTGCAGAGTCTGACAGATAATTTAAACCGTGTCACTAGAGAAAATTTGACAGGCTTAAATGTAGTTCGTGCTTACAATGCAGAAGGTTATCAGCAGAAGAAATTTAATGATGCAAATGATGAGCTGACGAAAACGCAGCTGTTTGCAAACCGCACTATGGGAACTATGATGCCGGGAATCCAGATGGTAATGAATGGATTGATGTTAGCAATTTACTGGATCGGCGCTTATTTGATCAGCAATGCTCAGATGTTTGACAAGCTGACTATTTTCTCAGATATGATCGTATTTACTCAGTATGCTATGCAGGTCGTTATGTCCTTTATGATGCTTGTCATGATTTTCGTGCTTCTTCCGCGTGCGAGCGTATCAGCAAAGCGTATTAATGAAGTGTTTGATATGCCGCTCTCGATTAAGGATGGCACAAAAGAGAATGGAATTGACGGCAAAAAGGGTGAAGTTGAGTTTCGCAATGTATCTTTTTGTTATCCAGATGCAGAGAAGGATGTCATTGAGGACATTTCCTTTACTGCTCATAAGGGTGAGACAATTGCCTTTATCGGTTCAACTGGCTGTGGAAAGAGTACTGTGATCAACATGATTCCGCGTTTTTACGATGCGACAAAGGGAGAGGTGCTTGTCGATGGCGTTAACGTAAAGGAATATACACAGAAGGCACTTAGAAATAAGATTGGATATGTTTCACAGAAGGCTGTTTTATTTACAGGAAGCATTAAAAGCAACGTTGCCTATGGAGATAATGGTACAAAAGGCTTTACTGATGATGTTGTTAAGCAGGCAATTGAGACTGCGCAGGCAAAGGAATTTGTAGATAAGACAGAGGGCGGCGTAGATGCTTTTGTGGCACAGGGAGGATCTAATTTCTCAGGAGGACAAAAGCAGCGTCTGTCAATTGCACGTGCGATATGCCGTCACCCGGAGATTTTAATTTTTGATGATTCATTTTCGGCACTTGACTACAAGACAGATCGTGTTCTTCGCGATACATTAAGAAAAACTTGTGCAGATGCAACGCGTTTCATTGTGGCACAGCGAATTGGTACTATACGCGATGCGGACAAGATTATTGTGCTTGATGATGGAAAGATTGCCGGAATGGGCAAGCACAATGAGCTGATGGAAACTTGCGAGGTATACCGTCAGATCGCATATTCACAGCTGTCAAAGGAGGAGCTTGCATAATGGAAAATAAAGAATATACCCCTGGACAGAACCGCCCGGGCAGAAGAGGCGGTATGCGTGGACCTGGCATGGGAAGAGGTCCTGCTGAGAAGGCATCTGATTTTAAAGGAACATGGTCAAATCTGATTTCGTATTGCAAAAGCTATCTTCCGGTTGTGATCATTGCACTTATCTGCGCGGCAGGAGGCACGGTTTTGACGCTTCTTGGACCAGATAAGCTGTCAGAGATGACAAAGGAAATTGGAAAAGGTCTTGTAACAGGCGTTGATATGGACGCTGTTTCTAAGATTGGATTTACATTAATTGCATTTTATGTGTGCGGTGCTTTGCTGTCATTTGGTCAGCAGTGGATTATGGCAACAGTGACACAAAATATTTCAAAAAAGCTTAGAGGTGATATTTCAGGAAAAATTAACCGTCTGCCGATGAGCTATTACAGCCGCTCTACGACAGGTGATATCCTCTCACGTGTCACAAATGATGTTGATACGATATCACAGTCTATGAATCAAAGCATCGGAAATCTTGTCTCCGCAGTTACGCTTTTTGTCGGTTCACTTTTTATGATGTTTAAAACAGATGTGATTATGACGATCACTGCAATTGTGGCGACATTGATTGGCTTTGTACTTATGACAGTTATTGCAAAGCGCTCCAGCAGATATTTCGTGCGCCAGCAGCGCTGCCTTGGTGAGATCAACGGTCACATTGAGGAAATTTACACAGGTCATACAGTTGTAAAGGCATATAATGGAGAAGCGCAGGCAACAGCAGAATTTGAGCGCATGAATAATAATTTAAGAGAAAGTGCATTTCGTGCACAGTGCCTTGCCGGACTCATGCCGCCTATTATGACATTTATCGGAAACTTAGGCTATGTGGCAGTCTGTGTGGCAGGTGCAGTGCTGACTATGAAGGGAACTATTGGCTTTGAAGTAATTGTTGCATTTATGATGTATGTGCGTTATTTTACACAGCCGTTATCTCAGATCGCACAGGCGGCACAGTCTTTACAGTCAGCGGCAGCAGCAGGTGAGCGTGTCTTTGAGTTTCTTGAGGCAAAGGAGATGGATGACGAGAGCAATAAGACAAAGACGCTTGACAATGTAAAGGGTGATGTATCATTTGAACATGTAAAGTTTGGCTATGATGAAGATCGCGTGATTATCCATGATTTTTCTGCACAGGCAAAGGCTGGACAAAAAATTGCCATTGTCGGTCCAACGGGAGCAGGAAAGACAACACTTGTCAATCTGCTTATGCGTTTTTATGAGATTCAGGGCGGAAAAATCTGCATTGATGGCATTCCAACTAATCAGGTAAAACGTGAAATGGTTCATTCTCAGTTTTGTATGGTTCTTCAGGACACATGGCTGTTTGAGGGTACTGTTAGAGAAAATCTTGTATATTGTACGCCAAATGTCTCTGATGAGCGCATGAAGGAGGCATGCCGCGCTGTTGGTCTTGACCATTTTGTGAGAACACTGCAGAATGGCTATGATACAGTGCTTAATGATCAGGTTAATCTGTCACAAGGTCAGAAGCAGCAGTTAACAATTGCCCGTGCAATGATCGCTGACAAGCCTATGTTGATTCTCGATGAGGCAACAAGCTCTGTCGATACAAGAACAGAGCTTCAAATCCAAAATGCAATGGACGAGCTGATGAAGAATCGTACTTCTTTTGTTATTGCACATCGTCTTTCCACAATCAAAAATGCCGATCTTATCCTTGTGTTAAAGGATGGAGATGTAATTGAAAGCGGAACGCACGAAGAACTTTTGGCAAAGAAGGGCTTTTACGCTGATCTGTACAACAGCCAGTTTGACCAGGCATCGTAAGAGATTCTTAAGAGATGTAAGGACATTGAAAGTACTTATTTGACATAATCTCTGGTAATATAAACTTAGAAAAGAGTTATTGCCGGATTATTTATGGGAGCCGGTTAAAAACCGGCTCTTTTTGTTTAAGAGAAAGGAAGGGAACACTATGAAAAGATCATGGAAGAAGAAAGCGTCCGTATGGACGATGGCTGCTGCGATGACCGTTTCTTACATACCGCAGTATTCATTTGCGGAGGAAACTACTGAAAATATTAAACAGGAAACGCAGACACAGACAACAGAAGAGCAGACTATATTGGAGAACCTGACATCAGAGGCTTTGGCGACAGAGAGTATCCCAGAGACGTCTTTGCAGATACCAACTGAAAGCTCATCAGAAAGTGTACCGGAAACGTCCTCACAGACACCTAGTGAAAGTATAACACCGACATCATCACAGGAAGAATCTTCCACGCAGGAAAGCACACCACAAAGCAGTGCAGAGGCTAGCACTGAGGAAGAAACTAGTGAGGAAGAAACTAGCGAGGAAGAGAGTACAGAAGAAAATACCGAGGAAACTACAGAAGAAACTACACCAGAGGAGACGACAACGGAGGAACCAGAGTGGTCTGAGCAGGCACCTAAGGAGGATACAAAGGGACTGACATTTAGCTTTAGCGAGGATGGACAGACTGTCAGCATTACAGGATTTGACGGTTCAAGAAGTGTTGTTGAGATTCCAGAAACTTATGGCGGTGCAAAAGTTACTTCCATAGCAGCAGGTGCATTTCGCGGACAGACCATGATTACTGACGTGGTGATTCCAGAGGGTGTTACTTATATAGGAAGAGAAGCATTTGCAGGATGCAGCGCTCTTGTTCGCGTACAGATTCCGACAAGCGTTACGCAGGTAGGTGCCAATTTATTTGAAGGCACACCATATGATTCAACATTGACTGGAGAGCTTGTATATATTAACAGTATCCTCTATCGCTGTCAGAGCGATGCGGTAACTGTTTCTATCAGGCAGGGAACGACTGTTATTGCTGAGGAAGCTTTTATTAATCGTGTTAATCTGGCTGCTATAGTTGTGCCGGACGGCGTAAGCTATATTGGCTCTAATGCATTTAAAAATTGCAGTGCTTTAAGTCAGATTGAGATTCCAAAGAGTGTGCGAGATATTGTGGCAAACGCGTTTGACGGAACAAAATGGTATGAAGATCGAAAGCATGAGATGATTTACATCAATGATTTGCTGTATCGTGTGCCGGCTGAGATTATCGTGCAGTCAGAGCAGCCGACTGGATCTTTAAGTGACAAAGATGCAGCCGAGTTGGCAAAATCAGGTGTGGCAACACAGCTTGTTCCTTATACAGATGTTATTGTTCAGGGAGGAACTACAACGATCTGTACACTTGCATTTGCCAATACGCCAGTTCAGAAAGTACAGCTGCCATCAACACTTACGACGATTCGCTATGGTGCATTCCAAAATTGTACTGCATTAAAACAGATTACACTTCCAGAGAGCATGACATTTATTGAGGGCGGCGCATTCCAAAATTGCAGCGTACTTTCTTCAATTTTGGTTCCGCAGAATGTAACATATCTTGGTGCAAGTGCATTTTCTGGCTGTACAAGCCTTACATCTGCGACATTGCCGCAGGCAATTACAAGAATTAGTTCAGGCTTATTTGAAAACTGCAGTTCACTCACAACAGTGCAGGCTTCGAGTGCGCTTACGTCAATTGGAAGCCGTGCATTTGCAGAAACATCTGCACTTTCTTCATTTACATTTCCACAGACGCTGACAGCAGTTGGCGCAGAGAGCTTTACAGGCTCAGGTATTGTAACTGCTAACTTGCCGCAGAGCGTAACTTATCTTGGAGCAGGAGCATTTGCTGATTGTACAAAGCTAGTATATGCGCAGGTGCCGGCGGCAATCCAGGCTGTAAGAGAGCGTACCTTCCGCAACTGTACAGAGTTGAAGAATGTATCGATCCCAGAGGGGATTCGCTACATTGGTGCGGCTGCATTCCAAAATGACGTATCACTTCAGACAGTTGATTTTGCACAGTCACTTCTAACGATCTGCGACAATGCATTTGAGGGAAGCGGCGTTGGCGAGGGTCTTGTGCTTCCACCAGCTCTTCGTACAATAGGAAGTCGTGCATTTGCAGGCTGTATGCGTCTTACATCACTTACTATCCCGGCAGATATTAGAAAAATGGGAAGTCAGGCATTTGCAGATGGATCATCACCATCAATTGTGTGTGCATTTAGTCGTACAACATATATGAGTAAGCTGGCTTCTGGATGGGTAGCTGATTGGGGCAGCGGCCTTGGTGCACTTACATTTACAGGCGGTGCAGTAAATGATGAGCAAAAGGCAGCATTTTTACAGATGATCTGCAAGCTTGTTCCTGATTTTAATGCATCAGAGGCAAACAACACTTTGTATTCTGGCATCATTGGACGTCTTGGCGTTAGTGCAAAGGCAGGCGGTGAGGCAGCCAGCTTGCTTGGCATTGTGTCAGAACAGGCTCAAGAAGGATGGATTCGTATACCTGAGCTTAGCACAAGAAGAGCTATTTTGAATCTTACAGGTATCTGGATGCAGGATTATTGTCCGGCAAATACAGGTGTTGAGGATGTTTATTATGCAGATGGATGGTATTACATTAATGAAGTTTCATTTGCAGAAACACTTACAAAGGGCTATCTTCCAAAGGGACAAAATGGAAGCGGCTATACCTTCTTTGATTCCTATGATGCTCCAACAGGCATGATGGATGGTGCTGTGACTGTACTTCTTAGTGAATCTGACAATGACTATGGAATTGCAGCGCAGGTTCGCTCTAGTGAAAAGATTACAGATGGACGCTACATAAATGTATATGAGAGCGTAGAGGAGCGTGAGCTTTCAGAATCCATCAAAGATATCTGGATGACAGAAAGTGCTTCATATCAGTTTGATAACTACAGCAGAATCTTAACTGTTCAGTCACTTGTATCACCAGATGCAGGAATTGATACTCATTTTCGTTACAGCTGCAAGCCGGGTGAGGATGATGGTACCTTTACGATGGAGTGGAAGGGAATGGATGAGGCAAATATTGACCAGGTTCGTACCTTTACGGTTAGTGTAGATGAAGAAACTCAGGCAATGAAGCTGACTGATGCGCAGACACAAGAGGAAATTACACTTAATTCAATTGCACAACAGGCTAATCAGCCAACAATGTCTGGACAATAATGGCATTAAATCTTTAAGGCTTACTTAAATTTCTCAAAAATTTTACATTACCTATTGACACTATTAAAAAAAAGGACTAGTATAGCAATTGTCAGCAGAAGTGGTAAGAGGAGATCACTTTTGCAGCAAAGGACATTAACTGTTAAGCATATTTAATAGTTATAAATAGGAGGAACAAAAATCATGAGAAAGTTTATTACATCTATCGCAGTAATCGCTATGGCAGCAGCAATGATGACAGGATGCGGAAGCGCTGATAAGAAGACTACTACCGCAGCTAGCACAAAGGCAGAGGTACAGACTGAGGCTAAGACCGAAGCTAAGACTGAGAAGGCTACCGAGAAGGCAACTGAAAAGGCTACCGAGAAGGCAACTGAGGCTAAGACCGAGGCTAAGTCTGAGGCAGCTTCCAGCGAGGCAGCATCTGAGGAGGCATCTTCTGAGGCTGAGAGCGCAAGCGCAGCAAACTAATTTTTTATTACTACAGATAAAAAATAATGAAAAAGGCAGTTTTGGGAATATTTCCTGAAACTGCCTTTTTTGCACAAATTTAATTAAAAATGTTGATGCTTTCGTGAGAATGTGGTATGGTTTATTAAGTCTATTATAAGGAAAGGAAATAGTGAGCCATGCAGACATTTCAGATTAACACAAAGGAAAAAAGAGAAGCAACAGGCGATCTCTTCGGCATTTTTTTTGAAGACATTAATCATGCGGCAGATGGCGGACTTTATGCGGAGCTGATCCAGAACCGTGCATTTGAATTTGATCCGATTGACAATAAAAATTATCATGCACTGTATGCGTGGATGCCTTGTCAGTTAGATGAAAAAAATGGACAGACAGACGCAGCTGATGTTTCACTTACCATTCTGACAGAGAGTCCTTATACGAAGAAGAACCCACACTATCTTCGTATAACGGCAAATTCGGCAGCAGCAGGTGTAAAAAACCTTGGCTTTAACAGTGGAATTGCACTTGAAGGTGGGGAAACATATCATTTTTCCTGCTATTTAAGAAAAATAGACGAGCCAGTGACAGTTAAGGCCTGTCTGATTGGAAAAGAAGGACAAATCTATGCATCATGTGAGCTTATAGCAGATGCTTCTGATTGGAAAAAGTATACGGCAGATCTTAAAATTGCAGAAGGCACAAGCTGCACAGATGCAAATCTGGCGCTTGTCTGCATGACACCGGGCAGTGTGGAAGTGGATTTTGTATCACTATTTCCAGCGCACACATATAAGAACCGCCCAAATGGTCTTAGAAAAGATTTATGCGAGATGCTCGAAGCAATGCATCCGAAGTTCATACGTTTTCCGGGAGGCTGTCTTGTACATGACGGACAGCTTGATGAGAATGCAAGAGATTCGATGTATCGCTGGAAAAATACGATTGGACCTGTTGAGGAGCGCCCGGCGAGACGAAATAACTGGGGATATAATCAGACACTTGGTCTTGGCTATTATGAATATTTCCAGCTGGCAGAGGATATAGGTGCAGAGCCTCTTCCAGTACTTCCGGCAGCATACGATCCGCATCATCAAAGAAAGGTCCCACTTGATGAACTTGGTCCTTGGATTGACGATGCACTTGATCTTATTGAGTTTGCAAATGGCGATGAGACAACTGTTTGGGGAAAGAAGCGTGCCGATATGGGTCATCCAAAGCCATTTGGATTACATTATCTAGCAATTGGAAATGAGGAGGTTGGCGAGGGCTTTACCGAGCGCTATCCATATTTTCATAAGGCAATCCGTGAAAAATATCCTGATATTAAGCTGATTGGTTCAGCAAGTCCATTTGCCGCAGGCGGTGAGTATGAGCGCGGATGGGCAAGTGCAAGAGAATGCGGCTGTGATCTGATCGATGAGCATTACTATATGAATACCGACTGGATGATAGCAAATGTAGATCGCTATGATAATTTCCTATCATCTGATCCCAAGGTATTTTTGGGTGAGTATGCATCATGGGGCAATCAGTGGGAGAATGGTCTTGCTGAGGCTGCCTTTATGACAGGTCTTGAGAAAAATGTGCATGCAGTTGGACTGGCATGCTATGCGCCGATGTTTGCAAATGTGGATTATGTAAATTGGCGTCCTGATATGATATGGTTTGATAATAATCAGGTGTATGGCTCTGTTAATTATTATGTTCAGAGTATGTTTATGCGCCATCAGGGAACTCATCGATTAGATTTTACTGTTACAGAGCCAGAACTTGAGCAGACAGCGCGCCTTTTGGCAGAACAAAAAATCCGCGAAAGCGCAAAGACTATAAGCGGTCCAATTCGTGTGTTAGTCAACGAGGGACAGGGTGTGTTCTTTGAGGTGACAGTGAAAAATCATGATACAGGAAAGCTGCATCGTTTTACAGACTGTGTGTGCGGAACTGAGAGTGAAAATCGTGCTGCTTCCTATGAAAATGCAGTCGAGACTGGTGTAATTCCAAAGGATTGGACAAATTATACGCTTACCATGAAGGCAAAAGAGACAGAGGGCAAAAAGGGATTTCTTGTTTATCTTGGAGAAGCATCTGACCATATGCTCTGGACGCTTGGCGGCTGGCAGAATCTGGATATAAGCATGGAGCATTTTAAAAATGGCAGGGGAGCATGCTTAAGTGAGGCAATGTTCTCGGCAGAGAAGGATCATGAGTATGAGCTGATGCTTGTTGTAAAGGATCGCACGATGAAGATATATGTGGATGGCGAGGAATACCTTGATACAATTGACAAGATTCCTGTGCCAAAGCCACTGTATGTATCTGCAGCGCTTGATGAGGCAACTGGTGATGTGATTGTAAAGGCGGTAAACATTACTGGAAATTCACAGACAGCGCAGCTTGCACTTGATGGTGTAAATGGTACACATAACGTGCTTGTAGAGAAGATGGCTGCAGCATTGTCTGATGAAAATACAATGGAAAATAAAAAATGTGTCGTTCCGGCTGTGAGCGAGGAAACTATTCCAGACGGCACATTTACGCGCACGTTTGAGCCATATTCATTGACCATTCTTAGAATCCGCCAATAATAAAAACAGACGTTGTACAGGAAAGGTTTTGCAATGTTATACATGATTAATCATGGTGCCGTCTCCTACGGGGCGAACACCATCTTAACGAATATTAATTTTGAAATCAACGCCGGACAGAAAATTGCCGTCGTTGGAAGAAACGGCTGCGGAAAGACAACTCTTTTAAAGCTGATTGAGGGTGAGGTTGCACTTGAGAAGCGAGACAGCGATGAGGATATTTATATCGCAAAGAGCGGAAATCCGGTGATCGGTTATTTAAAGCAGATCGCGTTTGCAGATGAGACAATTTCTATGGAGACTGAGGTGCGAAAGGTGTTTGAGCCGTACCGCGAAAAGCAGCGTGAGCTAGAAGCACAGCGCCAGATCATGGAATCAGATCCATCTGAGTTAAATATCAGAATCTATACCCAGATGCAGGAGCAGTTTACTGATATGGGCGGCTACTACTATGAAAAAGAGTATGAGACAATGCTTCGCAAATTTGGTTTTACTGAAGCTGACAAGAAAAAGCCGCTTAGAGAATTTTCAGGTGGACAGCAGACAAAGCTTGGATTTATCAAGATGCTTCTCTCAAAGCCGGATATTCTTCTTTTGGACGAGCCGACTAACCACCTTGATATCGAGACAATTGAATGGCTTGAGAATTATTTAAAGGCGTATAATAGGGCTGTTGTTATCGTATCTCATGATAGATTATTTTTGGATCGTATTGTCGATACAGTATATGAGATTGAGTATGGAATCACACATCGCTACAGTGGAAATTATACCTCCTTTGTGGAGCAGAAAAAAGCAGCCTGGGATAAGCAGGAAAAGGATTATCAGGCACAGCAAAAGGAAATTGCGCGTCTGATGGAGATTGTAGAAAAATTTAAAAATAAGCCTACAAAGGTTGCAATGACACGCTCAAAGCTAAAACAGATTGAGCATATGGAAAAGATTGCACCGCCGCAGCGCTATGATCTAAAGGCATTTCATGCTAATTTCCAGCCTGAGGTTGAGACAGGAAAGGAAGTATTTACTGCCAGAAATCTTCAGATTGGATATGACCGTGTTCTTTCAGAGGTGAATCTTACACTTGAGAGAGGTCAAAAGCTTGGTATTGTTGGAGGAAATGGCCTTGGTAAATCTACGTTTTTAAAGACAATGATGGGGATGATTCAGCCTCTTGGCGGCGAGTATCAGTATGGCATTCGTGTGCAGATTGGATATTTCGATCAGCAGATGGCACATTATACTAGTGATGCCACCGTCATGGATGACTACTGGGCAGAATATCCGAACCTGACGCAGACAGAGGTGCGAAATGCTCTTGGTGCATTCCTTTTTACTGGTGATGATGTGTTTAAGCAGGTCAGCATGCTTTCCGGAGGAGAGCGCGTGAGACTGGCACTTTGTAAGATCTTAAAGAAAAAACCAAATCTTTTGATCCTCGATGAGCCGACAAACCATATGGATATTGTCGGAAAAGAAGCACTAGAGCAGATGCTAAAGGGCTATCAGGGAACACTTGTATTTGTTTCACATGACCGTTATTTTGTTCGTCAGGTGGCAGATAAGATTTTAAGCTTTGACGGCGGTGTAACGACATATTATCCGTTTGGCTATGAGCAGTACGAGGAGGCGACAGCTGACAAGGACGATCAGGTAAGCTTTGGCAAATATGCAGCTGTTTCACCGGCAGCAAAGCTTGCTATAGAGCAGGAAAAAAATAAGACAGCTGCATCTGCGTCATCAAAGACTCTTTATGCTAATCCGGGAAAGGAGCGCTCACGTTTATCTGCAAAGGTCAAAAAGGCCGAGGCAGCAGTTGAAGCTTGTGAGGAGGCACTTTCAAAGTTACAGGATGAATTAAATGATCCTGCAATTGCAGCAAGCTACAGTAAGCTGCAGGAGGCACAAAAGAAGGTCGACGCTAAAGAAGAGGAGCTCAATGGACTGATGGAAGTATGGGAGCAGGCTAGTGCCGAGCTCGATGCGTTCGAGGAGTCCTTAGCTAAATAAAGAAGGAAGAGGGTACTTGGTATGAGTGAGCAATCACAAAAAACTACGGGAATCAGAGACGCCAGAACGCTCGGAATCCCGAAAATGCTGCTGCTTGGAATACAGCACATGTTTGCAATGTTTGGAGCAACGATTCTTGTTCCGATCCTGACAAATGTTTATTTTGAGGGAGAGGGACTTTCAGTTCAGGTAACGCTGATCTGTGCAGGTCTTGGAACGCTGTTTTTCCATCTGTGCTCCAAAATGAAGGTTCCTGCATTTTTAGGTTCTTCGTTTGCATTTTTGGGTGGATTTTCAGCTGTTGCAGCGCTTGATACAGGCATTTTTGCTGATATGACGATGGGTGAGAAGCTTCCGTATGCGTGTGGAGGAATTGTTGTTGCAGGACTTTTATATTTAATTCTTGCACTGATCGTAAAGATTGTTGGTGTAAGAAAAGTAATGAGATTTTTGCCTCCTGTTGTTACAGGACCAATGATCATTTTAATTGGTCTTTCACTGGCAGGAAGTGCTGTTACTAACGCATCACAGAACTGGCTTTTAGCAATTGTTGCACTTGCAATTATTATTATTGCAAACATCTGGGGTAAGGGAATGATTAAGATCATTCCGATTCTTCTCGGCGTTGTAGGTTCCTATGTATTTGCGCTGATTTTAAATGCACTTGGCGTAAAAAATCCAGACGGATCTGCTATTTTAACTTTCACTGAGGTATCTAAGGCTTCATGGGTAGGTTTGCCGCCATTTCAGTTATGTAAATTTGACCTGACTGCTATTCTTGTAATGGCACCGATTGCAATTGCATCAATGATGGAGCATATAGGAGATATGTCTGCTATTTCTGCAACTGTTGGAGAAAACTTTATCGAAGATCCGGGTCTGCACCGCACTCTTGTAGGTGATGGTCTTGCAACGTCTCTGTCTGCACTTGTTGGAGGTCCGGCTAACACAACATACGGAGAAAATACTGGTGTACTTGAACTTTCCAAGGTATATGATCCACGCGTTATCCGTATTGCAGCTATTTTTGCAGTAATCTTAAGCTTTATCCCGAAGGTATCAGAGATTATTGCATCTATTCCGTCTGCGATTATCGGTGGAGTTTCATTTATGCTGTATGGTATGATTTCTGCAATAGGTGTCAGAAATGTTGTTGAAAATAAAGTAGACCTTACAAAGTCAAGAAATTTGATTATCGCAGCTGTGATTTTAGTAAGTGGACTGGGCTTTTCAAGTGGACTTACATTTACAATCGGCGGAGCTTCCATTACGCTTACAGGTCTTGCAATTGCAGCAATCGCAGGTATTGTTCTGAATGCAATTCTTCCAGGCAATGATTATGAGTTTGGAATGAATGAGAAGGGCGATGAGAATCGCGGTATTCATGCTTAAGGAGTCTTTTTAAATGTTCTTAATGAAATCTTAATCCGTTACCGAATTGAATCTTAATGAGTAAAACAATATAATAAAAAGCAAACAGGAGGAAATGAGAATGCAATATTATATATATTCACTAGTTTGTTTTTTATTGCCGGGAACGGTATGGCTGATTTGGAATAAAGGAATGATAGCAGATAAAGCGTACAAGGTACGACATATTATCTGGATTTATATTTATCTGTTTTACGGGTATCTTGCAGTGCAGGAAGCCGCAGGAATTGGAACAATTTGGGATTTGATTGCTTATGGCAAGCTGGATAACAGTATTAATCTGATTCCAATTTCTTCCGAAGGTGCAATGACATATATCTTAAATATTATTATGTTTATGCCGTTTGGATTTTTACTGCCGCTTATCTGGAAAAATTTCAGAAATGCAAAAAAAGTAGTTTTGATGGGATTTTTGATGTCGTTGGCGATAGAAATCTGTCAGCTATTCAATATAAGGACAACAGACATTGATGATTTACTGATGAATACACTGGGAACTTTGGTTGGATACTGCTGTTGGAAGGTATTTTCGCTTATATTTCGTAATGCGGGAACAAAGTGTGTGGAAATAAAGAAAAGCGAACCTGTAATCTATATGTTTGGAGGAATTCTGGGCTTGTTTCTTTTGTATAACTGGAGAGTATTTAACTAGTGAAACCGATTGACAAAAACCATACTTTCGCCATATAATAAAGTAAGCTGCCGTTTTATGCGGCAGCTTATTTTTGGTAGAGATAAAAATGCAGGATAATTGATAGAATACCAGAGTTGTATCATCATGGAGCAATTCGTGGGTATCAGTGAGGAATAAAGTAGATGGAGATTATAGCAAAAATACAGACCGATTTTCCAACGAAATTCGGAATACCCAGACAGAGCGGACTTGTAGAGTCCTTAAAGGGTGTTATTACATTTGAGCCGAAGTATCGCAATCCTCAAGGTGTGTACGGATTGGACGGGTACAGCTACATCTGGCTTTTGTGGTCATTTAGTGAGAATCACAGAGAAGGCTGGTCGGCTACCGTAAAGCCACCGAGACTTGGCGGCAACAAGAGAATGGGAGTTTTTGCAACGAGATCTCCGTTTCGTCCAAACGATATTGGTCTTTCCTGTGTAAAATTAGAGCGAGTTGTCCTCGATGAGAAGAATGGACCGATGCTCTATGTAGCAGGCGTCGATCTGATGGATCAGACACCAATCTACGATATCAAGCCGTATATCCCATTTACGGACAGTCACCCAGACGCAAAGGGCGGCTTTTCTGATGCAGTGAAGGATTATGAGCTTGAAGTTTCATTCCCAGCTCATCTTCTGGCACATTTTCCAGAAGAGAAGAGGGAGGCAGTGATCTATGTGTTAAAGCAGGATCCACGCCCGGCCTACCAGCGCGACGAGACAAGACGTTACGGCGTAGACTTCGCCGGATTTGACGTGCGTTTCCACGTAAAAGGGCAGGTGCTTACCGTATGCGAGTTAGAGGAGCGCGCAAGCGGTATGATTTTTCGCTGAGCGACAAAAGTAAAAAATCGAATGGAGTTAAAGTATTATGAAGAACCAGAGTGAAAACAAGGTATATACATTGGCAGAGGTGCTTGGAAAGCACACCATTGCAGAGTTAAAGCAGATGACACAGGTACTTGAGGTAAAAGTATTATCCAAGGCGAAGAAGCAGGAAATTATCGATGCTTTGTCTGCAAAGCTGTTAGATAAGGAGCTTCTTACTGCATGGCTTCTTGCAGCAGGAAAGCAGGAGATTGAGGAATTAGAGCTTGCAATGGCAGAAGACGTTGTTATTGCAGAGGAGTCTGGCCGCTTCTATTATTGGAGAAATCTTCCAGTTGTATTTGTAACAGGTGATGGTGTTGTTGTAGTACCGTCTGAAACTGCTGCAGTATATAATGAGATTAAATCAGACAGTGAGTATGCACAGAAGAGATCACGTATCAATGTGTTTGATGAGTATTTGATGGCATGTGTAAACCTGTATCGTGCAATTGATATCACAACATTCTTGTCTATCGTAAATGGTCAGACAGGAATGAATGCAAAAAGACCAGAGCTTGAGAGCTGGTTAAAGGATCGTGAAGCAGTTCGCGGACAGCAGATGTACTTTTTTGAGGGCGGATATATTTTAAGCGAGGAGTATCGCACAAAGAAGGAAGGCGAGGTTGTTGATTATCATCAGCTTTTAGAGCGTCAGGGTGCAATGAGCTATTACATTCCGGCAAAGAGCGAACTGCTTCGCTATGCAGATCCGTACTATGTAGAAAAGACACCATCTTACGCTGCATTCTGCCGTTTCATTCAGGTTCGTCTTGGCCGTCCGGAAAACGAGGCAGCAGTGATCGGTTCTCATATCCAATTAATCATGCGCCATGGTGCAATGCCAAAAGACATCTTTGCTGAGATGGAGCGCTTTGGACTGACAGAGGAAAATGAGGAGCTGATGAGCGATTTCATCACAGTTATGATGGATATGTATAATAATACAAGAATGCCAGAGACAAGAGGCTTTACAACCGTAGAGGCACAGAAGGCAGATCCATCACGTCAGAAGAAGATTGCAAACGCTTCAGAGATTGTAACTTCTTCTATGCCAATCGTAAAAAACCGCATCGGCGGAAAGAAGATCTATCCAAATGATCTTTGTCCGTGCGGAAGCGGCAAGAAATATAAGAAGTGCTGCGGAAGAGTAAATAAATAATTAACTACCGGGCAACATAAAAGAAAGGCAGGTTTAATATGAGCTTACATTACCAATATGCGGATATGCATTGTGACACATTGCTTCATGGCTTGGGAAAAGGCGTAAATGACATATATGACATGCCAGATGCCATGCTGGACATCAAAAGAATGGCAGAGGCAAATGTGCTGTGCCAGTTCTTTGCTGTATTTTTTCCACCACGTCCAGAAATGCTCACACCACAGGAGCGTGAAAAACGATTACAGGCGGGTCGTCCAGAGATGCCGCCGGATGAGGAATTGTTTTCAAAGGCTGTCAGTCTGATGAAGGATTCCTTTGCGGGTCACAAGGATGTTATTCGTCAGGCATATTGTTTTGACGATGTGATGAAAAATAAGGAGCAGGGTCTTATCTCTGGTGTGCTTACAATTGAGGATGGCCGTATGGTAAACGGCAGCTTTGACCGTCTTGAACAGTTGGCAAAGACTGGTGTACGCGCAATTGCGCTTACATGGAACTTTGAAAACTGTTTTGGTGCGCCAAACTCGCGTGATCCAAAGATTATGTCTAAGGGTCTTAGCGCATTTGGTAAGGAAGCCATAGAAGCCATGAATGAGCTTGGCATTTTGGTAGATGTATCTCATCTGTCAGACGGAGGCTTTTATGATGTCGCAAAGATTTCAAAAAAGCCATTTGTTGCCACTCATTCAGACTGCCGCGCACTTGCAGCGCATCCAAGAAACTTGACGGATGATATGATCCGTCTGCTTGCCCAAAAAGGCGGCGTTTCAGGAATCAATTTTGCACCGGCATTTCTGGATGATACGCAGGGAAACAAGACAAGCCGCATAAGCGATATGGTGCGTCATGTAAAGCACTTTATCGAAATTGGCGGAGAAGACTGCGTTGGCATTGGTACCGATTTCGATGGTATCGGGGGAAATCTCGAGGTCGGAGAGCCAGGACAGCTTACACTTTTATTTGAAGCGCTTGAAAAAGCAGGAATTACACCGCGCCAGATTGATAAGATTGCATCAGGCAACGTGCTTCGCGTAATGAAAGAAACGATGCGCCCAAGATTTGAGTAAGCTGTAGGCAAAAAACATGAGGGGCTTTTGAGTAAAAAAGCAGGGAATGTGCAAATTGGGATTATTTGAGGAAAAAAGAGAAAGAATGGAGAGACAAAAAGATGAGCATGAAGTATGATTTTACAACAATTTTAAACCGCGAAGGAACAGGAGCAATTGCAGTCAGCAAGATTCCTTTTGACAACGCCGAAATTAAAGAAGGTTTTTCTAAGATTCCGATGTGGGTTGCAGATATGAATTATGCAACAGCACCGAGCGTTATTGAGGCAATACAGAATCGTCTGGCACATCCGGTTTTCGGCTATTTTGATATCAAGGATGCTTATAGTGAATCTATTATAGAGTGGCAGAAAACTAGAAATGGTGTAACAGATATTCCAAAGGAAGCTATTGACTATGAAAATGGTGTGCTTGGCGGTGTGTCTTCTGTATTGCAGGCATTTACAGCACCAGGTGAGGCAATTCTTCTTCATTCACCAGCATACATTGGATTTATCGGAACCATCACTAACATGGGACGAAAGATCGTTTACAGTCCATTAAAGAAGGACGAGCAGGGTGTATGGCGCATGGATTATGAGGATATGGATAAGAAGCTTAAGGAAAATCATATTCATCTGGCAATCTTTTGCACTCCTCACAACCCGTGTGGCCGTGTATGGGAGCGTGAAGAGATTGAGAAGGCAATGGAAGTTTATGAAAAGAATAAGTGTCTTGTCATTTCAGATGAGATCTGGTCTGATCTGACCTTAGAGGGTCATAAGCATATCCCGACACAAAGCGTGAATGAGTATGCTCATGAACATACCTTTGCTTTCTACGCGCCGTCAAAGACATTTAATCTGGCAGGTCTTGTAGGATCCTACCACATTGTATACAATAGCTATCTGCGTGACCGTTTGATGGAAGCAGAAAAGTGCAGTCATTACAATAGTGCAAATGTTCTTTCTATCAGTGCACTGATGGGTGCTTATACAAAGGAAGGTGCTGAGTGGGTTGATGAACTTCGCGAAGTTCTGACACAAAACGTTGATTATGCATATACATATATCACAACACATTTTGAAGGTGTTTCTGTAGCAAAGGCACAGGGAACCTACATGCTATATTTGGACTGCAGCGGCTGGCTTAAAGCGCATCCAGAGATGACTATGGATGATCTGATCCGTGCCGGAATTGCAGTTGGCGTTGTATGGCAGGACGGAAGACCGTTTATGAATCCAAATACGATCCGTATGAATCTTGCAGTTCCGCATGCGTTAGTAAAGGAAGCAATGGATCGTCTGGATAAATATGTATTTAACGCAAAGTAAGATATTTTAATTAGAGAGGATTAGCTGTCAAGAGGCAGCAAAAAAGGTTATTAGAATGGAAGCAATTCGATACGAGAATTCTGAAATTGATGAGAGGATTATCCGCGCCGTAACAGAGATCGGATATGAGGAGATGACACCAATTCAGCAGTCTGCTATTCCGGCACTGCTTGAAGGACGTGACATCATTGGACAGGCACAGACCGGAACTGGAAAAACAGCGGCATTTGGTATTCCGCTTGTTCAGATGATCGACCCGGAAGATGAGCGCGTGCAGGCAATCGTGCTTTGCCCGACCAGAGAACTGGCCATCCAGGCAGCAGATGAGCTGCGCCGCTACGCAAAATATCTGCCGGGTGTAAAAGTGCTTCCGGTGTACGGAGGACAGGATATTGAAAAACAGATTCGTTCTCTTCGCGGAAAGGTGTCCATTGTTGTTGGAACACCGGGAAGAGTTATGGATCATATGAGAAGACATACGCTTAAGCTTGAGGGCATCCGCATGGTTGTGCTGGATGAAGCTGACGAGATGTTAAACATGGGCTTCGTAGAGGATATTGAGACTATCCTTGCAGGTGTACCAGAGAATCATCAGACGGCATTGTTTTCAGCAACAATGCCGGATGAGATTCTTCGTATCACTGGCCGTTACCAGAAGGATGCACAGATGATTCAGATCGAGAGAAAGGAACTGACTATTCCACTTGTCAAGCAGTACTATTATGAGGTACAAAGACAGAACAAGGAAGAGGTAGTATGCCGTTTGCTTGATTATTACAATCCAAAGCGTTCTTTGATTTTCTGTAACACAAAGCATATGGCAGATGTGCTTTGCGAGAACTTAAAGGGAAGAGGCTATTTTGCTGATGCACTTCATGGTGATTTGAGCCAGATGATGCGTGATAAGGTTATGAACAGCTTTAGAAATGGCACGACAGAAATCCTTATTGCAACAGATGTTGCAGCAAGAGGTCTCGATGTGGATGATGTTGAAGCTGTATTTAATTTTGATATTCCACAGGATGTAGAGTATTATGTTCATCGTATTGGACGTACAGGACGTGCAGGAAGAAAGGGACGTTCCTTCACTCTTGTTGTCGGAAGAGAGATCTACCGTATCCGAGATATTGAGCGTATCTGCAATACACAGATCAAGCCTAGAATGGTTCCGTCTGTTGCAGATATCACACAGGCAAAGGCAAGCCAGATCTTTGATCAGGTTATGGAAGTGATTTCTAATAATGATCTGTCATCACTTCAAAAGAAGGTAGAGGACAAGATCGAAGAGGAGAATATCACGGCAATGGAGCTTTGTGCAGGTTTCTTAAAGCTTCATCTTGGAGATGACATGGAAGAAATTCCAGCAGAAAATTATATCGAAGAGATGAGAAAGAAGCGTGCTGAGAGAAAGGGCGGAAGAAGCGGCAGAAGAGACGACAGACGCGGTGATGATGACAGGCGCGAAGGCAAAGGCCGCCGCAGCAGACAAACTGACGAAGACGTTCTTGATATGATGCGTGAACACCGTCCAGGAAAGCGCAAGTCTGACAAGGCATTTGATAAAAAGTCTGATAAAAAATCGGATAAGAAATTTGAAAAAAAGGGAAGTGACAGAAAAAGATCAGACAAGTCTGAGAAGAAATCAAAGGGCTTGTTTGGAAAGGAGCGCACTTTCAAAAAGAACGATATTGATAAGAAGACAGGAAAGGCAAAGAAATGGAAGTAAGACAAAATCCACTTGGTAGTGCGCCGCTTGGCAAACTGCTTGTGAAATTTGCGATTCCGTCGATCATCAGTATGCTGGTATCAGCACTGTATAACATCGTAGACCAGATCTTTATCGGTCAGGGCGTTGGCATGTATGGAAATGCGGCAACAAATGTTGCATTTCCGCTGACAACACTTGCCACAGCTGTCGGTCTGATGCTTGGAATCGGTGGAGCATCTAATTTTAATCTTGAAATGGGACGAAAGCATGAGGAGAATGCGAAAAAAATCGCAGGAACCGCGTTTGGAAGTCTGGTAATTGCCGGTGTGATCATTTGTATTGTGGCAAGAATTTTTCTTCGTCCGCTGATCACGGTGTTTGGTGCGACAGAGTATGTTATGGATTATGCAATGACATATGTAGGAATTACATCGCTTGGAATGCCGTTCTTTGTATTGACAACAGGCGGAACTCATCTGATTCGTGCTGACGGAAAGCCAACGTATTCTATGCTGTCCGCACTGGCAGGTGCAGTCATCAACACGATTCTTGACCCACTGTTCATTTTTGTATTCAAGTGGGGCATCGCAGGTGCAGCATGGGCTACTATTATTGGACAGTTTTTCTCAGCAATGTTAGTGCTTGGTTATCTGCCAAAATTCCATACAGTAAAGCTTTCGCTGCATGATTTTATGCCAAAGCCGCGTTTCTTGAAAATGGTTATGGCGCTCGGTATGGCAGCCTGCTTTAATCAGCTGGCAATCTTTGTGACGCAGATTGTTATGAACAACGTGCTTCGTTACTACGGTGCGCTGTCTATCTACGGAAGCGATATTCCGCTTGCAGTAGTTGGCGTCGGCTCTAAGGTAAACATGGTGTTCTTGTCAATCGTCATAGGTATTTCACAGGGTGCACAGCCAATCATTGGATTTAACTACGGTGCAGCTCAGTACAGCCGTGTAAAGAAAACATATCGTTTGGCAGCAACAGTGGCAACCATAATTGCCGTCATTGCGTTTGCAGGATTTCAGATATTTCCGCGTCAGATTACGGCGCTGTTTGGAAGTGGTGATGAGCTGTATGAGCAATTTGCAGTATCATACTTCCGCGTTTTCATGTTCTGTACGTTCTTAAATGGTATTCAGCCGCTGACAGCAAACTTCTTCACTTCAATCGGAAAGGCACCGATGGGAATTTTCATTTCCATGACAAGACAGATCATCTTCTTGATCCCACTTGTACTGTTATTGCCGCTTGCATTTGGAATAGAAGGTGTCATGTTTGCCGGCCCGATCTCGGATGGTGTTGCAGGTGTGCTTGCTATCATACTTGTGCTTAGGCAATTTAAGAAAATGCCGGCAGAAGGACAGGCAAATTAAAAGATTATTATACAACAAAATGGGTATCCACAGGAAAATGAAACCTGTGGGTACCCATTTTTTATGACGTTTTATTCATCAATCTCGATAACTTTTTGAAGAAGGTTTCCGACAAATTCAATGACTGGTCCAAGTACAAAAGCCATGAGTACTGTGACCACTCCAAGCTTGCCGCCAAAAATCAATGCAATTATTACGACAAAGATGTCGAAGCCCATGCGCACAAAGCGAAATGGAATAGAAGAAGCTTTCTTTTTCAGTGAGTTCCAGATGATATACGGAACAGCATCATACGGCGCAGTTCCAAGATCAACATCCATATAGAGTGCAGCCGCGAAAATAAAGCAGATCAGCGAAGGAAACAGTACACAGATGCGCACTGTCATGGAAGTAAAAACGCCATCTGTGACAACACCAGCCGGAAGAACAATTCCCCAAAGCCAAGAGAAAAACTGCAGAGAGTAACCAACAAGAAACATGTTGGCAAGTGTTCCAAAGCCTAAGTTTCGTCCGCCAAAAATGATAACAAAAATAAGAAGAACAATGTTCATAAATGCCTGCCAGTCACCAATTGCCATACCAAGCTTATCTGATATTGCCAGATTCATCATTGTACAAGGGTCGGTGCCCATGTCACATAAAACAAGCCAGGACAGGCAAAACCCCATAAGGATAACAGCGAAAAGCACCAGAAGCAGACGGGGAACGAAATTTTTTCTTCGGTACATGTGAGTAAAAAAGTCTTTTGTAAAAATTGCGCTCATAAAAAAATCCTTTTGTATTGAATAGAGTACCCATCTGCAGTACAGACAAGCCATTTTTAAGTATAGCATAGTCTTACTGATTTGCAACAAAAAAATCAAACTTTCGGGCAGTGTCCCATAAGTAGTTCATTAATGCAAATATCAAAGTGATGGCTTAAATTGTAGAGATTATCAATAGTGGGAACAGAATCACCGTTCAACCAGTGGTAAATTGTTTGCGGACAGGAAAGTCCTAATATTTTCTGAAGGTCTTTTACAGTCATATCGTGCTGCTTCATCAATGAGCGCAGGTTCTGACCGATTTCTCTGGAGTCAAATTTTGGAATATCCCGCATTTGTTTTGTCTCCGTTTCTTTTGCTTTCTTGTCGTATTTACAGTAATACCAGAAAAAAGGCCAAGAAGCAAGAAAAATAGAACGCAGGATTCGACATAAGCTGTACTTTCGAGAAATCTGCATCTTGCCGTAATGTGGAAAAGCGATATAATAAATAAAAGGGGAGGCAGGCATAAACAAAACAAAGAAATACAAAAAGAGAGGTGTACCATGAATATAAACTGGGATGCAAAAGGCTATAAGGAAAATTTTTCATTTGTACATGAATATGGCGAGGATGTTGTCAGTCTGTTAAAGAGTCCAAAGGGAGCTGCTGTGCTTGATTTAGGCTGTGGAAATGGAGCATTAAGTGTAAAACTTTTGGAAAAAGGCTATAAGGTAATTGGAATGGATGCATCAGAGGCAATGCTTGAAATTGCAAAAGCACAATATCCGCATATGACATTTTTGCAAGGCGATGCATGCAGCTTTCATCTTAAGGAACCATTGGATGCGATCTTTTCCAATGCAGTGTTCCATTGGATTGATGCTTCGATGCACCCTCATATGTTGTGTCATCTCGCTGGACAGTTAAAGACAGGCGGTGAGCTTGTATGTGAGTTTGGCGGAAATGGCTGTGCAGAGACCGTTCACGCTGCGTTAGAGCGCGCATTTGCAAAGAGAGGCCTAGTCTATCCAAGAGTCTTTTATTTTCCAACTATTGGAGAATATGCACCACTCTTAGAAGAAGCAGGTTTTCGCGTTGAATATGCGGTACTTTTTGACCGTCCAACAAAGCAGAAAACAGAAGATGGCTTTAAAGACTGGGTAAATATGTTTGATAAGGCACCGTTTGAAGGAATGGATGAAGCATTAAAAGATGAGATCATTGCAGAAGCCGAAGCAGAATCAAAAGAAAAATTATATCATGACGGCAGCTGGTACATTGATTATGTGAGAATACGTTTTCGCGCCGTAAAGTATTAAAGCCATGGGGACAGGGACATTAATTCGGCCACTGTCCCTGTCCCCGCGGTCACTCTCTTATGAATTTCTGATAGATTACGCATGAAACAGCGGCAGTAATAAACTCAGTCAACCACATAGCATGCCATACACCATTTGCATCAAAAAATCTAGTTAAAATAAGCGCAGCTGGAATGATGATAATTATATAGCGCATTAGTGAGATCACAAGTGATGGAGCGCCTTTTCCGAGTCCTTCGAGTGCACCGGAAACGGTAACAGAAATCGAAGAGATGATAAAGCCAATGCTAATAATGCGAAGAGCAGAAGCGCCAAGGCGAATCGTTTCTGAATTAGAGGTGAAAAGTCCGATCAAGGAGCTTGGAATAGCAAGACAAAGTGCAGTACCGATTACCATGACACCAGATATAAGAATCAGAGAATCAAAGAAAATCTGCCTTACACGGGCATGTTCACCTGCACCATAATTGTAGCCAATCAGCGGACGCATTCCCTGAACAACACCATTTCCAGTCAGATAAAGGAAGGTCTGGAGCTTATAGTAGGCACCAAGAACAAGCACATATGACTGGGAATATGCAGCCAAAATTCCATTTAATGTGGAGACAAGCAGTGAAGGAAGCGCCAAATTTAATGTGGCAGGAATGCCGACAGTATAAAGGCGAAGTAATAGTTGCTTGCTTGGCTTGCAGCAGGAAAGAGAAAATGTTACAGGCAGTGGACGAACCACGCAGAAAACAAGGTAAATTACAAGAGACAGCATTTGTCCAATGGCAGTTGCAATTGCAGCACCTTCAATTCCCATCGCTGGAAAAGGTCCGATGCCAAAGATCATAAGTGGATCCAAAATAATGTTTCCGATACAGCCTGCCATCATGGCAACCATCGAAACCTTCATGCGTCCTGTTGCCTGAAAAATTTTTTCAAGAGATATTGAAATTCCAATCGGAATTGAGAAACTAAGGGTGATTCTTGCATAACGAATACCTAAAGATATCACGTCCTGATCAGTTGTAAACAGCTCCAAAAAAGGGCGAATAAAGGTTAGACAGACAATCATAAGAAGTAGTCCGTGAAATGCATTTAATAATGTGCCAAGTGAGGCAGCACGGTCGGCTTCTTTTTTATTTCCAGCACCAAGGTGGATGGAAATAACAGCATTTGTTCCAATTGCAAAGCCAACGGTGATTGCCGTAATCAAGTTTTGAATTGGATAAACAAGAGAGAGTGCTGTCATGGCATTGTCGCTTATTTTTGCGATAAAGATGCTGTCAACAATGTTATACAAAGAATTGACAAGCATAGACAGAGTCATAGGCAGTGCCATAGAAACTACAAGCGGCAACACTGGTTTTTGCTTCATGTAAGTTTGATCCATAAAAAAAGAACTCCTTTCTGCTTTAAAGCGTTCTCACGAAAACATTTATTGGTTTTGCTGCGCAAAAAATACCGCACAACAAATACGGGAACACAGAGAACGTAGTATTGTTGTGTGGCGAAAAATAAAGATATCTTAATTTAATTAGTCTTTATGAAAAGTCCACGGCCGGAATCCGGTTTTAGTACCAACATAGAATAGCAAAAATAAAGAGAGATGTCAAGCTTGACAAACAGGAAAAGATGCTATACTGTTGAGTTATGTATTTAAAATAACATGGCAAGGAAGGGAGACATCAGATGAGTTTGACACAAATAAACCTAAAGCCATATTGGGATGAAAATACAATTGAAAGAATGGATGTGACAATAAAGATCACAGGATTGTCTTATAAAGAGGGGGAGCGGCTGTGCAGTATGCAGCTAAGCACCGTGACAATTCCGGGATGTGAGCCAAATGCTTTACAGATTTGTGATGAAAGCGGTGCGGTTTTGGTGAAGGAGTCAGAAGAAACACCATATCCGTATCATTGGCGCAGATGGAACGTGCAGCGCGGCACAGAGGGAAATGTAAAGATTAATTATACAGTATATCCGCGAGAGATAAAGCCAACAGATATTTGCGGTCCATATTTTGACTTTCGTGCAGAAAAGGGAGGTGCAAACAGTGCAGGCTTTTCTTTTTTAATGGATATTGAAAAGGCAGAAGAATGCGAGCTTTCATGGGATATGAGTGCGATGCCAGAGAAAAGCCGCGGTGTTTGCACATTAGGGGAGCATAAAGTAAAGGCGAAGACACTTGATAGGCTTCGTGAATGTTATTTTGCTATGGGACAATTAAATGCTATTGAAGAGGGTGATTTTGGCTTTTACTGGATGAGTCAGCCGCCATTTGACGTGAAAGAGGTTGCTGAGTATACAAAAAAACTTTTTGGTCAGATGCAGAAATTCTTCAAGGATACCGAAAAGGTCTACCGTATTTTCGTGAGAAAGGATCCATTTTTGACAAGCGGAGGAACGGCGCTTTATCGTTCCTATCTTTTTGGCTGGAATACAACTCAGCCATGCAGCCTTGAAGATAAAAAGGCTATTCTTGCACATGAGATGGTACATAACTGGCCGCAGCTAAATGATAATCCATATGGTGTCACAACATGGTATTCGGAAGGCACAGCTGAGTATTACAGCGTACTTTTACCGCTTAGACTTGGCCTTATGACAGATGATGAGGCTATTTTGGAGCTTCAAAAGCGCACAGATGCATATTATTCAAATCCGACAAGAGCACTTGGAGATGAGGAGGCTGCCGCCATTTGCTGGAAAGACCGCAGGGCGCAGCGACTGGTTTATGGCAGAGGAATGATTTTTATAATCAATACTGATATTATGATTCGCAAGGCAACAAATGGCGCACACAGCATAGATGATGTTGTGCTTGATATTTTACAGAAAGATTGCGCAGGAATACAGCTTGGAAACGAAATATTTTTAACGTCTGTAAAGAAAATTAGTGGTCTTGATGTGCGAAGTGAATGGGAAGATATGCATACAGGAAAGGAAATTATTCCGTTAAGCGGAGGCTTTGACGGTCATTTTGCCGTAGTGGAAAAAGAGATCGACGAAGCAGATACAGGAAAAAAAGTGCGTTCCTGGACATGGATCAAACGAGAGACGAAAAAAGGAAAATAATATGAGCGCTCAAGTGAGAGGAGGCAAATAGAAATGGAAAACAATACGACACAGCTCAAGAAATTTACACCAGAGACGATGAAAGAAATCGTTTATGTCACATGGCCGACACTTGCACCAGCAGGGGACAAAGCTGCATGGGTTGATTGGAAGGGCGACATGAAAAGTGGTCTGTTTTCTTCAAAGATTCATCTGATGGAAAATTTATTACAAAATGCGACAGGCGCAGAGGGTATGGACGCGGCTCGAAAAGAATCTGTTTTGACACCAGATGGAGTGAAAGAAAAACAGCCAGTTTTTCTTTCAGATGGCGTTCATATGGCGTATCTGTCGAATGAGACAGGTGAGTTTCAGGTATTTATTAAAAATCTTAATACAAATGAAAAACGCCAGATCACAACACTTCGTCATGGTGTACTGCGCTATAAACTGTCAGATGATGAGACAAAACTTGTTTTTGAGGCAACGCTTTGGCCAGAGGAGATTCAGGAAAATACTGCATTCGAAGAGATGACGCCAGAAAAGAAGGCACAGTGGGAAGAGGATCTTGATTGGAGACCATATGAGATTACTAATCTGACATATAAGCTTGATGAGTGGCACGGTATGAGAAAAGGTGAGTTTTCACATATAGGTACGGCAGAACTTTCATCAAAAAAACAAAAGCTTTTTACATCAGACTGCATGGAAAAGATGGAAGCAATTTATCCATCCTGGTCTCACGATGGCAAAAAAATTGCGTTTTATGGATATCCGTATGAAGGCGCAAAAGGCTTTGATGTAGAATTGTTTGTATGTGATGAGAATGGAAAAAATCTGAAGCAAATAAGCCGCGACAATGGTATTTATGGAGATCATGCACCGGCCTTTACAGTAGACGATACTGGCATCGTAACGATGGTGTTTGGTGATTTTGAAGATGCAAGCTGCGTACAGTTGCCAATGCTGTTTGATTTAATAAATAATACGCATCGATATTTGATCGACGAGTGGGACGAATCCATCTGCCATGGTGTTCATCCGCTTCGCGCCGGTTCTCTTGAGTACGGTGATCATTCTCCTTACTTCAGACTCACAAAGGATGGAAAGTATCTATATTTCCAGACAGGACGTCACGGCCGTTATTCCCTTTGCCGTGTAAGAATTGACGCGGCAAAGTCAGAGACAGCAGAAGTATCTTCGGTGACGGACTCAGTGATCAAGCCAAGCCCAGTTGAGATGGTTCTAGAAGGTCAGACCGACATTCAGGAATTTTCTATGAATGAAAATGGTCAGATCGTGACAATTCAGGCAGATTGGCTTCATCCAGCTGAACTTTGGATGAATGGAGAGAAGCTGACAGACAGCAATCCGTGGCTGTCTGAATATGCGCTTGCTGATGTTGAAGAACATTGGGTAAAGAGTAATGACGGCAAGGCAGATCTTCAATATTTTCTTGTGAAGCCAGTCAGCTTTGAAAAAAATAAGCAGTATCCTGCAGTACTTGATATAAAGGGTGGCCCTACAACCATGTATGGACTGACTTTCTGGCATGAGTTTCAAGCACTTGCTTCTTTGGGGATGGCAGTTATTTTTGGAAATCCAAGAGGAAGCACAGGCTTTGGACGTGCATATTGTGCCGGAGGCGTCTGCTGGGGAAATGAGGCGATGGATGATCTTGTACAGTTTGTGGAGGATGCCATATCAAAGGGATTTATTGATGAAAAGAGAGTGGGTGTCACAGGAGGCAGCTACGGCGGCTACATGACAAACAAGTTGATCGGAAGAACAAATGTCTTTGCAGCAGCTGTCACGCAGCGCTGTCTTGCAAACACTGCAACTTCCTACGGTACAGGAGATATGGGCTTTGTCTCATCGCGTCAGATTCCGAAACATTTTCATATGCTTGATTATTTAGAAGACCGCGCAAGAGGAAATATCATTTCCTACATCGATCATTTTAAGGTGCCGTTGCTGATTCTTCATGCGTATCAAGATTATCGCTGCGGATTTGAACAGGCAGAACAGGTATTTATTCCAATGAAAGAGAGAAATCCGGAGATTCCATGCCGCATGGTCATGTTTCCAAATGAAAATCATGGAATGACAAGAAACGGAAAGCTGTATCATCAGGTTCGCCATCTGCAGGAGATGACTAACTGGTTTGTTAAATATCTGATAGAAGAGCCTGACTGGAAGACAAAAGCAGATGAAAAGAGTGAGAAAGATACTGATTTTATGAAAACACAGGAGGTGAAGGGATGATGCGTTTACCTGAATTTGAGGATTGCCGTGATCTTGAACAGTTAAATGGAGGCGATTATTTTCCACAAAAGGAGCTTGTCTGCTATGCCTCCAACCACACAAATGGTATTGTGATAAAAAATTTAAAGACAAATGAGAGTGTGACAGTGACAGCAGGCGGCACAGGTGAGGGAGGTCCGTCCTTCTCTCCAGATGGAGATAAGATTTTATTTGTCTCATCAAAGAAAGGTGTGGGACGTCAGGCATTTGTTTATGAGATTAAGAGCAAGAGTATAACACAGATTACTCATGTAAAAGGTGCCGTCATGGAGCCGCAGTGGTCACCGGATGGAACGAAGGTGTTGTTTTCTGTGATTACCTCCGGCGCATCACAGAATACATCGAATTCATCGGATGCGTCCAATGCATCCAATGCTGCAAGCGCTTCATCGTCTGCTGTATCTGCAACGCAGGAGCAGTTTGTTCATGACGACGATGCTGTTGCTACTGAGGATTTTGGCTACAAATTTGATGGTATGGGATTTATTCGTCCAGATACACACTGGCATTTGTTTGCTGCATCTGCTGACGGCACAAGTGAGACTCAGTTAACAGACGGCGAGTATGATTATCTTCATGCCGCATGGGCGCCAGACAGCAAAAAGATCGTCTGCGTCAGCAACCGTTTCCGCAAAAGACAGGAAGGAATTGGCTATGATCTTCTGCTGATTGATGTGGACAAGGAGCCTGGAAAGCTTCGCAAACTGACAGAAGGATATTGGCTTGTTTCTTATCCAAATCCAGTGCGCCCAGTATTTACGCCAGATGGAAAATCAGTCATCGCTGTAGTCTTAAATCCAGAATATGTCGATGATGAGTCAGAGATGGGCTACCCAGAGGGTTATCTTTACCGCTTTGATGTTTGTGATGGCAAAGCAACACCAATATTTATTCAGGATGATAATTGCTATCAGTGTGTACAGTTTCCGTACAATGCAGGCTGTGGACGAGGCATGGATAAGCTTCAGATTGATGAGAGCGGACGTTACGTATACTTTGTCAGTGGATTTAAGGGTCAGGGAAATTTGTACCGACTAGATTTAGAGGGTGATGGTCATGCAAAGCTTTTCTGGGGCGGCAAGCAGGTTTGCCATGGAATAAGTAAGGTGCAAAATGGACGTATCATGGCGGCGGCAGCAAAATCGACAGTGCCGGAATTTTATGCAGTTCTTGATGCAAAGACAGGAGAATTACTTGATATTGCGGTGCAGTCAGCACAGAAACTTTTGGATGAGGTAAAATTAAGCGAGCCAGAGGATTTCTTCTTTTCAACACTTGATGGTGAGAGTCATGTTCATGGCTTTGTCATGATGCCGCATGATGCAAAAAAAGGTGAAAAATATCCGGCGATTCTTTACATCCACGGAGGTCCGCATCCGTTTTACACATATGGTTTGACAATGGAGTTTCAGATGTTAGCAGCAAAGGGCTTTGCAGTTCTTTATTGCAATCCAAGAGGCAGCAGCGGCTACGGCTGGACACATGAAAATTACCAAAGAAGTATTGATGGATCTGCTTACTATGACCTTCTCCAATTTGTTGATGAAGCATGCAGACGTTTTGATATGATTGATGAACAGCGAATTGGTGTCACAGGCGGAAGTTACGGCGGTTATATGACAAATTATATGGCGACTCATGCAAAGCGTTTCAAGGCATATGTCACGCAGCGAAGCATCTCGAATGAATTAATCATGTATGCTAATTCTGATATGCAGGGCAAGAGTACAGACTATAAAAGCTATGAGGATTTCATGGTGGCTAAGCTTAAAGAGTCAGCTGTATCGTATGCAGAGCGTGTGGACAAGCCAATTTTGATTCTTCATGGAATGGACGATTACCGCACACCAATTGAGGGAGCGCATCAGTTTTATGTGGCTATAAAGGATCTGCATCCAGATTTGCCGGTTAAGATGGTAGCGTATCCGCATACAGGCCACGAGCAGCCAACTGACCCAAGACTATTAAAGCATTATTATCACGAGATGATTTTGTGGTTTGAAAAATACTTGTAAAAAGAAAGGCAAGAATTATGAAAATTTATGCGTTTGGAGTGAGAGATGATGAAAAACAGGCATTTGAGCAGATTTCTGCTCAGTGTGGTGTAGAGGTTACGCTTTCAGATGAGACACCATCACTTGAGAATGCCGATCTTGTAAAGGGATATGAGGGTGTTACAGCGCTTGGCATGGGAAATATTGACAGGGATTTATTAAGTCGCTACAGCGAGAATGGTGTGCGTTTTCTCTCTACAAGAACTATCGGTTATAATCACATTGATTTGGTGGCAGCAAAAGAGCTTGGAATTAAAGTCTGCAATGCAGCCTACCCACCAAACGGTGTTGCAGACTTTACGGTAATGATGATTTTAATGTGCCTTCGCCAGTATAAGCAGGCACTATGGAGAGGCCAGGTCAATGACTTTTCTTTGCAGGGACTGCAGGGGCGTGATATGAATGAACTTACAATAGGTGTCATGGGTACTGGACGAATTGGCCTTCAAGTATTAAAAAACTTATCAGGCTTTGGCTGTCGTCTACTTGCCTATGATGTTTATAAAAATCCAGAGGCAGAGAAAATTGCGACATATGTAGATCAGGATACAATATATAAGGAATGCGATGTCATAAGCCTTCATATGCCGCTGTTTGATTCTACGTATCACATTATTAATCATGAGACAATCGCAAAGATGAAAGATGGCGTAATTTTAATTAACTGCGCAAGAGGCGGACTGACTGACATTGATGCATTGGTAGATGGTGTTGAATCAGAGAAGATTGGTGCGCTTGGCATGGATACCGTAGAGGGCGAAGAAGGTATTGTGCACGAAGACAGAAGAACAGATATCATCTCCAACCGCAACTGGTTTTATCTTCATCAGTTTCGCAATGTCATCATGACACAGCACATGGCATTCTACACAAAAGAAGCAGTAGAGAGCATGGTGCGCTGTGGCATAGAGGGTATTGTGCAGATGGAAAAGACAGGAAGCTGCAGGACAATGCTGACGAAATAAATTATAACATTACAATGTGCACACTGAAAATATCTAATATAGGTACAGTGTGCACATTGATACAATACTGATTTTATGATAAACTACATTCAAGATTGACAGAGGAAAGAGAGGCATTTAAAGGAAAGCAAAGTTCAATGAGGAACATTTCCCTGCCGATCTATTTCTATAGTCAAAATACTTTAATGAATTAAAGCAAAACAGCACAATAGTGAAATGGAGGAATCAGATATGAGAAAATATGCAGCAATGGGACTTACAGCAGTGCTGGTAGCAGCATCATTTCCGGCAGCCGTACTGGCAGACGAGGCAGATGTAAAGAGTGTAAGAATTGGAGCACCATATGATCCGGTTACTATGGATTACGCAGAATTAAATGTAGATCCGGCAACATATATTGATACTTTAATCAGCGATACCCTGATTCGCAGTAAGCAGGGTGAGTACGTTGGAGGAGCAGCAGAGAGCTGGGAGACAAGCGAGGATGGAAAGACCTGGACATTTAAACTGAAGGAAGGCTTAACTTACAGTGATGGAGAGACACCGATTACATCCGAGGATTTTGTTTATGCAGCAAAGCGTCTGATGGATCCAGAGGCAGGTCACTATAATGCAGAGAGCGGATATATTCTGGAGAATGGCAAGGAATATTACGCAGGAGAGTGTGAGTGGGACGAGGTTGGTATAAAGGCAGTAGATGATCTGACAATCGAGTATACCTTCAAGAATCCGCAGTATGAGAGCACATTTACATCCACAAGCTTATTTGCACCACTTGAGGAGTCCTTTGTTGATTCACTTGGAACAGAGTATGGTTCTTCAGCAGATAAAATTTTGACAAATGGACCGTTCATCGTGTCAGACTGGGTATCTGATTCTACCATGACACTTGTAAAGAATGAGAACTACTGGGATGCAGACAGTATCAATATGGACGAGATGGATTTTAAATTTAACGTAACAGGTGATACTGGCGTAGATATGATGCTTGCAGATGAGCTTGATTTTGTTCCGACTGGAAGTGCTATGCAGCAGCAGACACTGACAGATGCAGGCTTTGAGAGCAGCAAGTACACCACCTCTTATCGCTGCCTGAACATCAACCATGCAGGAAAGACAGAGGAAACAGGATTATTCCTTGGCAATGCAAACTTTAGAAAGGCAGTCAGCTATGCAATCGACCGTACAGCACTTTGCGCATCTGTTATGACAAGTGATGAGCCGGCAAATCGTCTGACAGCACCGTCAGAGGCAGGTGTAAATGGTACCTTTGACGAGGAGTTTGAATACGAGGGATGGCCGGCAAGTGCAGATGTAGAGAAGGCACAGGAATACTTAAATGCAGCACTTGATGAGCTTGGAAAGACAGCTGATGAGATTCCAACATTCGAGCTTCTTTGCTATGAGTCACAGGGAAGCATCGATGTATTGGCAGCTGTTCAGGATATGTTAAAGAAAAATCTTGGCATTGAGACAACTATCAACTCTCAGACAATTCAGGTGATGGTATCAAATGCAATGAGCGGTGACTACGATTTCTGGTATGGCGGAAACAGTCTTGAGATTCCGGATGCATTGACTGGCTTTTTAAGTGGATACACGAGCGCAATGCAGTCTGCACTTAGAGGCTATTCAAATGAGGAATATGATAAGCTGTATGATGAGGCAATTGCTTCCCCAACTATTGAGGATAGAAAGGCAAACTACTTCGAGGTTGAAAAATTCTTCTGTGATAATACACTGAATCTGATCCTTGGATGGACAGACGGTGGTTTCCAGTATAAGAGCGGCTACACAGGTTTCTACAATACCGTTGAGACTGATTTTACTTATCTGGACTTTGCTGAGTAATTAAAGAGACAGCTATAAAATAAAAGACGCCGATCTGCGGAAACTCCAAAGAGAGGCGTCTATTTTTTTAGGAGGAAATATGCTCAAATATATAGGAAAAAAAGTATTGATTGCAATCGCGACAGTCTTTGTGTTGGCAACGGCAACATTCTTTTTAATGAAGCTGATTCCGGGTGATCCATTCTTAAATGATAAGATCCCGGTGGCCGTGCAGGATAAGCAAAGAGCGTTTTATGGTCTTGATAAGCCAGTACCGCAGCAATACCTGACTTATATGAATAACTTGCTGCATGGAGATCTTGGTTATTCCATCAAAAAGACAGGAAAAACAGTAGTGGATATCATTAAGGAAGCCTTCCCTGTGTCTGCAAAGCTTGGTTTGATTTCATTACTTTTTGCAGAAGCAGTTGGTCTTTTCTTTGGTATTTTATGTGCTCAGTTTCGAGGAAAATGGCCAGATTATCTGTTGATGGTAGTGGCAGTTTTAGGAATTGCCCTTCCAAGTATGGTGTTAGGCCCGATTCTTCGTATGATTTTTGGTGTAAAGCTTGGCATCCTTCCAGTAACAGGATGGGGAAAACCAAATCAGATTATCCTTCCGGCACTTGTTCTTGGTCTTGGAACTGTTGCAGGAAATACAAGAAATATGAGAGCGAGCATGTTAGCCATAACAACACAGGATTATGTAAAGACGGCAAGAGCGAAAGGTCTTTCGCCAATTAGAGTTGTATTAAAGCATCAGTTTAAAAACTCACTTGTTCCGATCATTCCAAATCTTGGTGTGCAGATCGCAGGTGTTTTGATGGGTTCATTTGTCGTAGAGAGCATGTTTTTAATTCCTGGACTGGGACGATATTTTGTCGATTCAGTCACTAATCTTGATTATCCGCTGATCATGGGTCTTACAGTATTTTATGGTGCATTTCTAGTTACAATGAATCTAATAGTTGATGTACTGTATGGATTAATCGATCCGCGAATCCGCGTAAAGTAAAGGAGAAAAGATGAATACTGATACAACAAAAAAAGTGCAAGCTGCAGAAGTAACATTTGCAGATGATGCGTTTTCTCCACTTCCAGAGGGAGCACTTGATCAGGATCAGATTGCAAGGAAAAAGACAACCTATTTCAAGGATGTATGGAGAAATTTTAAGAAGAATAAGCCGGCAGTAATCAGCCTAGTGGTTATTGCTGTCATGATATTTTTTGTCCTGTTTGGACCGATGATGACAAAATTTGATTATTATTCTAATGATTACAGCTGTTCAAATCAGGGACCAAATGCCGTTCACTGGTTTGGAACAGACAATCTTGGACGTGATCTTTGGACACGCGTGTGGGCAGGAGGAAGAGTATCCCTTATCATTGCGATTTTAGCTACGCTTATTCCAGAGATTATTGGAATGGCGGTAGGCGGTATCTCAGGTTATCTTGGTGGCTGGGCAGATACAGTAATTATGCGCACAATCGATGTGTTAATGGGAATTCCGAGCTTAATCTACATGATTCTTTTGATGGTTGTAATGGGAAGCGGAAATATTGCAACGCTTGTAATTGCAATGAGTATTACCGGTTGGATGGGTGCAGCAAGAAGTACAAGAGGTCTTGTTTTACAGCTAAAGACTCGTGAGTTTGTAGTAGCATCAGAGACGCTTGGTGCATCGTCTGGATGGATCATTGCAAGACGTTTGATTCCAAACACACTTGGCATTCGCGTAGTCAGCATTACAATGTCACTTCCAAGCGTCATTTTCTACGAAGCATTTTTAAGCTATATCGGACTTGGCGTGACACCGCCGCAGCCAAGCTGGGGTCAGTTAATCAAGGCAGCAGGAGAGACCTTCCGTTATTATCCATACCAATTTATCATTCCGTGTCTGTGCGTTAGCATCACAATGCTTTGCTTTAACCTGATTGGAGACGGACTTAGAGATGCACTTGATCCAAAGCTTCGTGCGTAAATAGATAATGCATTCGTCATAGAAAAAGTGAAACGAGCAGAGCCGCAGTATTTTTGTATTTCGGCAGAATGAGAGGAATCATGGAAAAGGAAAAAATCTTAGAGGTAAAGGATTTAAAAGTATCCTTTCAGACCTTTCAGGGAAGCGTTCAGGCAGTGCGTGGCGTTTCCTGGCATTTAAATAAAAAAGAAACGATTGCAATCGTAGGTGAGTCTGGCTGTGGAAAAACAGTTACAATTCAGACAGTTATCGGATTAAATCCAAAGAAAAACGGCAGTATTAAGGGCGGAGAGGTTCTTTTTAACAAAGAAAATCTGCTTGAATTGACACCTAAACAGATGAGAAAGCTGCAGGGCAATCAGCTCTCAATAATTTTTCAGGATCCATTTACATTTTTAAATCCGACAATGACAGTTGGGGAGCAGATCATGGAGCCATACATGCAGCACTATAAGGTTTCCAGAGAAGAAGCAAGAAAAAAGGCAGTCGAGATCTTAAAGATGATTTCACTTCCGTCACCAGAGGAAAATATGAAGCGCTATCCGCATCAGCTTTCAGGCGGTATGCGCCAGCGTATCATGATTGCAATGTCACTCATCTGTAATCCAAAGGTATTATTTGCTGACGAGCCAACTACAGCGCTTGATGTGACGATTCAGGCACAGATCATTGAACTAATGAATGATTTGAAGGATAAGATTGATACGTCAATTGTTTTAATCACACATGATATGGGCGTTGTTGCAAATATGGCAGACCGAATCTACGTTATGTATGCTGGTCAAATCGTAGAGCATGGCGACTGCGATACTATCTTTCATCATCCAAAGCATCCGTACACATGGGGACTTTTAAGCAGTGTGCCGCGTCTTGATAAAAGAGTAAGCGAAGACCTCTATTCAATTCCGGGAACACCGCCGGATTTGTTGGCACCGCCTGTCGGATGTGCGTTTGCTGCCAGATGCAAATATGCAATGAACATATGCCGCACAAGTCAGCCGCCGTGTATTGATTTTTCAGAACCAGACCATTATGCATCCTGCTGGCTCAATCATCCAGCGTGCATTAAGAAAAATGGCGCACCAAAGAGTCCTGTTGAAGCACAGAACATAAAGGAGGAGGAATGATGGGAACGACAAAAGAACCAATCCTCGAATTGAAAAATGTAAAAACAACCTTCAAGGTGCCAAAGGGTATTTTAAAGGCTGTAAATGGTGTAGATCTAACTATTTATAAGGGCGAGACAGTAGGACTTGTTGGTGAGTCAGGATGTGGAAAAAGTACGCTTGGAAAAACAATTATGCGATTATATCGCCCAGATGAAGGACAGGTAATGTTTGAGGGACAAGATATCTGGCGCTACAACAAAAAGGAAAAGAAAGAGTACACCAAAAATGTGCAGATGATCTTTCAGGACCCGTATGCTTGTCTTGATCCTCTTAGTGTAGTAAGTGATATTGTTGCAGAGGGCATGAAGATCCACAAGATGTATAAAGGACCAGAATTAGAGGAGCGTGTATTGGAGCTTCTTAAAATGGTCGGCTTAAATAAGGATCATGCAAACAGGTTTCCGCACGAATTCTCAGGCGGACAGCGTCAACGTATCGGAATTGCCAGAGCGCTCTCGCTTGAACCAAAGCTGATCGTATGTGATGAGCCGATCTCTGCACTGGATGTTTCTATTCAGGCACAGGTCGTAAATTTACTTAAGCGTCTTCAGCAGCAGATGGGATTATCTTATTTGTTTATCACACACGATCTGTCAATGGTGCGCCAGATATCAAACCGTATTGCCGTAATGTATTTGGGTTCACTTGTTGAGATTGCAGACAGCGAGGATATTTATATTAAAAACCGTCATCCATACACGAAAGCACTTCTTTCTGCTATTCCGATTGCCGATCCGACAATTGAGCGTGAGCGAAAAAGAATACTTCTTCAAGGTGATGTGCCAAGCCCGGTCAATCTGCCGCAGGGCTGCAATTTCTGCAATCGCTGTCCATATGCGACACAGCTTTGCAAGGAGAGAAAACCGCAGCTTCGCGAGATCGAGCCTGGACATTTTACGGCGTGTCATCGTGCGGAGGAGATGTAAGTTTCTTGATCGTGCGGTTGAGTTTACGAAGGGCGCTTCGGTGAAACTTTGTCGGCGACCCTTGTTCTCGCGGCGCCTTTTACATTATTTCTAAATATAGTGTATTTTGAAAGCCCGCTCCACACGGGAATCGCCTCGTAAAGTAGTTCACCTCAACGCCCACTACGTTAACGAGCACGATATCTTATGTCTCCGACAGGAATTTATCGATCTTGACGGCGGCCTGCAGTTGGAAGGTGATGTCGGCATCATCGAGCGATACACCAAGGAGCTTTTCAAGCTTTTCTAAGCGCATCAAAAGTGTATTTCGGTGAAGAAAGAGTGCTTTTGCAGTCTGTACCTTATTGCAGCGGCAGTCGAGCCACGTGCATAGAGTTTCATATAAATGTGCATCGTGTGTTTTGTCATATTCGCGGATCGGATCAAGAAAACGAGCAGTATATTCGCGCATAACAGAGGCCGTCGGAATTTCAAAAAGAAGCTGATAAAAGCCTAGATCACTGTAAGAGATTAAGTGACGATTGTCACCAAGAAGTTTCCATGAAAGCAAGCTTCGTTTTGCCTGAATATATGATTCGCGAATGCCAAAAAGACGTGAACGGACATTGCCTTTTCCAACGCAAAATTTTGTGCCGGGATATTGCTGTTCCATACGTATCGTCAGTGATTCGAAGAAACGATCAGCTGATTGCTCCTGCGAGTTGGTATTTATGGGAAGCACAAATACGTTAGCGCTGTTTCTTGCAACATGCCATGTGCTTCCAGTTTCTTTTTGTGTGATATAGCTAAGCTTTGTCGCAAGCATACGGAAAAATTCAGATGATGTTTCTGTAAAGGAAGGTCCGTGCATCGCTTCAAGTTTTTGAAAATAAGCAGATGCATTCATCATCTCAAATATGTACACACAGTAGTTATAGCTTGGCAGATATCCTAGAAATAATGCCTGATTTAGTGTGGCGATATCATCTACATTTGTATTCTGGAAAAAGAGTGAGTACCAGAAAGAATTGGCGATTGCAGCATCCTTCTCGCGATCCTGAATCAGATTGATGATGTCTTTTGTGATGGAGTTTACATAGGCAAGACTTGTATGAGAGAAGACTGGAAGCTTAAGCTCATCAGCAAGCTGTCTAATCTCATCATCAAGATTTTCTTCAAGAATGTAATGGTGGCCGACAAGAAATAAAATGCCGGCGGCATCATTTTGTGCCGCATCGCGAATCAGCTGAGCAAGCTCCACCTTTTCAACAACAGCGTTGGCACCATAATAAATTAAAAATTCACCGCCGCTTACCCATTCACCGATTGGAGGACATAAAATCACGTAAGGCCAAGTGACAGTCCTAGACAGTCCCGCAGCTCCGCCAATCAGCTTCATATGGGAGAGAGAAGGCAGCGATAATAAATCTTTTGCAGTAGTCATAAAGTAAACCTCCTTGTCAGACAAGTGTAAGTGATTTCTGCGAAAATTTCAATAGATTAGGGAGGAGAATGACATGAAAACAGTAATTTACGCGAGAGTTATCAATTCAGTATCGGATGAACCAATTGAAAATGGAATGGTCGAGATTGAAGATGACCATATTGTGTATGTCGGAGAAAAGCGTGAATGCACCGACTCTGATGCACAGATTTTTGACTTAGAAGGAAAGACTGTTATGCCTGGCTTTATTGATGCACACGCCCATCTTTGTGGAAGCGAGAGCATTCATAAGACTGGTGACACACCATATGATCTGCTTTTGACGACTGTTCGTGATCTTAAAGATCTGGTGGATGCTGGTGTGACAGGTGTGCGTGACATGAGCGCATTTGGTGCTTCATTAAAGCGTGCGATTGAAGCTGGATTGATCAAGGGACCGCGTATCATGCCGGGCGGAAGAGTTATGAGCATTTCCTCAGGCCACTGCGATATGAATCCGATGCTGTCACCAGAGGAGTCGAATCAGCGTGATCTTATTGGCTGCCTGGTGGATGGTCCGGAGGATTGTTATAGAAAGACAAGACAGCAGTTTCGTGAGGGTGCACAGTTTATCAAAATTTGTGCAACTGGCGGTGTATCATCGGCAGTCGATTATTTTAATGATATTGAATTTTCACCAGAGGAAATCCGTGTAATCGTGGAAGAGGCAGCGCGTCACAATACATACGTTACTGCACACTGCACAGGAACAGAGGGCACAAAGCAGGCTATTAAAAACGGTGTTAAATGTATTGAGCATGGTGTTCTACTAGATGAGGAGTGCGTACAGATGATGGCAGAAAAGAACATTCCGCTTGTTACCACGCTTTCTGTATCACTTGGCCTTGCTGATATGAAGGGGCTGCCAGATTATATGACGAAAAAAGCAAAAGCACTTGGCGATGCATCAAAGCATTCATTTGCACTTGCACATCAATATGGCATTCGAGTTGCACTTGGAACAGATTATTCCAACTCACCAAATACACCGTTTCATGAAATCGGAAAAGAATTTTACAGCCTGACGCGCTGCGGATATACCAATATGGAAGCCATAAAAGCAGGAACTATTAACGGTGCGTATTTGATGAAGTCTGATGATAAGTTCGGAAGCCTAGAGGCAGGAAAGCTTGCTGATCTTGTTGTAGTAGATGGTGATCCGTCAGAGGATATCATGTTGCTTGCAAACGCAGATCATGTGCGCCTCGTAATGATCGGCGGTGAGATAAAGAAGAATACGCTGTAAAAGAAGGGAGAAAGTGATGATTCAAAAGGACGAGATCAGACAAGTATTAGAGTCTGCAAAGGCGCTTGGAATCGAGTTTGCCGAGCTGTTTTTTGAAGACAGAGAGGAGACGAATATTCCCTGCGTAGAAACTGTGATTCAAGGCGTGAAGAGTCTTCGCATATGCGGAGTAGGTCTCTATCTTATACAAGGGCTTTCAAATGTCTATCTTTATACAAATCAGGTGACAAAGGAAGCACTTCTTGATTTAGTTAAAAAGGGAGCAGAAATGCTTGAGATAAAAGCTAAAGCAGCTGCCGCTGGAATTGTTTTAACAGAGAAGTCCTACCATAATCCCTGCCCTGTTGTAAAGTACCCGTCACAGATTAGTAATCAGGACAAAATCAATGTACTTTTGCAGGCAGACAAAGCCGCAAGAAGTGCAGAAATCAATGTGCGTTCATTAAATGTAAACTATTTTGATACGGATCAGCGCGTGCTGATCGCAAACACCGAAGGCCTTTACACTACAGACCGCCGTGTCACAACGAGAATGCGCATGCAGGCAGTTGTCGCAGATGGTGACAGTGCATATGGCACATGGGACGATTATACAAAGGCTTCCGGCTTTGAGGCTTATGATGATGAACTTTCTTATACGAGCTTTGCAAAGGATATGGTAAAGCGAGCTGATCGCATCCGCACGGCTGGAAGCATTTCACCATGCACAGTTCCAGTTGTGCTGGCGGCAGGCGGCTGCGGAACGCTGTGGCATGAGAGCTGCGGCCACTCACTTGAGGCCATTGCGATTGCCCACCGTTCAAGTGCATTTGTGGATAAGATCGGAGAAAAGGTAGCAAGTGATAAGGTTACACTTGTAGATGATGGAACGCTGCCAGGTCAGTATGGTTCTGCTGCGATTGATGATGAGGGTCATCCGATGCAGCGAAATATTTTAATTGAAAATGGTGTTTTAAAATCTTACATGTGTGACCGCTATTACGGAAAGCTTCTTGGAATGGAAAGTACAGGAAGCGGAAGAAGACAAAATTATACATATGCGCCAGTATCAAGAATGACGAATACATGTCTGGCAGAGGGCAGTGACGATGAGGATGAGATTGTGCGCAGTGTGGACAATGGCCTGTATGTTGAGAGCATCGGAGGAGGCTTCGGCGGTATGCAGTTTTCGCTTGAAGTAAAAGAAGGCTTCTGGATTAAAAATGGCCAGATCGACCGTGATCATCAGGTAAAAAATATTATGCTGACGGGAAATGGAATTGATGTGATTAAGCGCATTGACCGCGTTGGAAAAAAGATGAAATATGAAAAAGGCGGCTTCTGCGGTGCAAGCTCAGGTCTGATTCCAACGACAACACCGCAGCCAATGGTGCGCATTTCCCATATGGCGATTGGGTGATTTTGAGTTAAAGAGCATATAACGAGGAAAGGCAAACATATGAAAGAATGTATGAGAGAACTAAAAGCATATAAGGCGGCTATGCAGTCTCTTCCAAGTGGATGTCTGGCAGCTGAGGCCGAGGCAGAAAAGCAGGAAAAGCTTTCTGTTGAGATGACAGGTTCACAGACTGGTCCTATGAGCTGCAGCGAACAGACTGAGCTCTTTGTGCGTGCATCAGGTCAAAAGACAGGTATGGTTTATACGCAAAAGCTGGATGCAAACGCAAGTGATGTGATTGCACAGGCACTTACAAATAGTGAGGCTTCTGCTGCTAAAAAGGCAGAGCCGATGGCGGCAGCAGATTACTGGGAAATGGATGAGGCAAAGGATTCAAATTATGAGCAGACAAAAACACTTGTCTCTATCGAAACCTTAAAGAATAAGGCAAAAACACTTGCCGGACAGTTAGAGGAAAGCTTTGGGTGTCAAGTGCGTCTTAATCTTTCTCAGACAATCCTTACTATGGGCATTGTGAACACCAATAATATAGAAGAAACAGCTTCAGTTTGTCGCTTTGCGGCAGAGGCAGCAGCAGATGGATATGAGGGCTATGCGTGTGCACTCACGCTTGATGAGCTGTCACCAGAGCCTTTTATTCATGAATTTTCAAATCGCCGATTCTTAGATGTGCCGACAATTTTGGCTGAGCCTGGTGTGTACCGCGCTGTGCTTTCATCACAGGCAGTAAATAACATTTTGATTACAGCGTGGCAGATGTTTACCGCAAAGCGTGCCAGAAGCGGTGCGACACCATTTGCTGGAAAGGAAAACAAAAAGATCTTTTCAGACTGCATTACGATACGTGATTACAAGGGCGGCGCTGATTCAAAGAACAGCGTACAGTGTGGCTTTTCATGGAAAATGGACTGCGAGGGTGTGCCAAGCCGTGACTTAACACTTGTTGAAAATGGCGTGTTAAAGGGCTGGATGCATAATCTTTCAAGTGCAGCAGCAGCCGGGGTTCGTTCTACAGGAAATGCAGGCCGAAAGACATTGTTAAGCGGAAATATTCATACTGATATGGCAATCATGCCGAAAAACTTTACTATCGAGTCAGGAACGGCAAGCTTAGAACAACTGATTCATGATTGCGATGATGGTGTGTATGTGTTTGAAAATTATGACCAGTTTCATGCATTAAATGTTGTATCAGGCGATTTCTCATTCCCATGCAAGGCAGTGCGCATTAAGGAAGGAAAGCCAGTTGGCATTATGGAAGGACTAACGATGACAGGAAATGTGGCAGAGCTGTTTGCCAGAGTAGAACAAGTCGGAAGTGACCGAGTTATCAATCCGCTTGTCATGTATGATAGTTATACTGTGTCTGGTCCTGCGATGCTTGTAAAATCACTGAAAATTAGCGGCTGATAAAAGGCTAAGAAAAATCAGAAAGGCAGGTTTTAATATATATGAAGATTATCGAGCAGGAAGAAGTAAGAAAGCTTCTGCAGCCAAAGGACTGCATTCAATTAATGGCAGAGGCATTAAAAGGTCTTGAAAGCGGCGAGTATGCTCAGCCGGCACGTCTGATCACAGTTATGCCGAATACAGCAAAATTTGGTTTTATGCCAGCATATGTAGGTGACTATTTTGGTGCAAAGGTGATCTCTGCATTTGCACCGAATATGGGAACAAAATATCCGTCTCATATAGGTTATGTTATGCTGTTTGAGTCAGCGCACAGCACTGTAGCAGGTATGATAGAGGCTGGAAGTATCACCGAGATTCGCACTGGAGCCGTCAGTGCAGCCGCAACAGATTTGTTAGCCAGAAAGGATTCACACAAATTGGCACTGATTGGAGCCGGAGCACAGGCGCGCTCTCATCTGGCTGCGATCCGCGAGATTCGTGATATTACTTCTGTAACAGTCTACGATCTGTTCCCACAGGCAGCAGAGCGTTTTGCAAAAGATATGCAGGAAAAGTACAAGATTCCAGTTGTTGTATGCAGTACCGTAAAGGAAGCAGTCAAAGATGCAGATATCATCTGCACCGTAACACCGTCAAAAGAGCCGCTTTTGACAAAGGAAATGGTCAAGCCTGGAACTCATATCAATGCAGTGGGCACATTTACACCAACTACAAGAGAGGTTTCTTCTGATCTTGTAGCAGCAGCGCGTCTTTATTCCGATCAGACAGAGGCAGCAAAGCGCGAGAGCGGTGAATATCTAATTCCGCTTAAAGAAGGGCTGATTAAAGAAGATCATATTGTTGGCTCCATCGGAGAAGTGCTTTTAGGCAAAGCACCAGGCAGAACAGCTGATGATGAAATTACCATCTTTGATGCACTAGGTCTTGCTATTGAGGATGTGGCAAGCGCAAAATACGTGTACGAAAGGGCAGCTTTGTAATGGAATTTGATTTTGAAACACTTGTGGAGCGCTCTGGCGCAAATTTAAAGCTGATGATGACGCCGCCAGAAGTCGTCAAAGCAGGAAATATCAGTCTGGATGGTGCAGAGCCAGATTTTAAAAGTGCGCCTGTCATCGAGGAGGCAGTCATTCGCTTTGCAAAGAACGGACTATACGGATTTACACTGCCGGATGAAGCTTACAAAAGTGCAGTAACAAAATGGATGCAGACGAGCCGAAAAACACAAATTAAGCCAGAGTGGATCGTTACAACACTCGGAACTATTTATTCGCTTGCAACCACGATTCGTCTTGTATGTACGGATCCTGATGATGGTATAATAGTGACAACACCTGTTTATAATCGTTATCGTCAGGCGGCTGATCGCCTCAATAAAAAGACAGTGGAATGTCCGCTTATATACGACAGTGTAAATGGCATCTATCAAATGGATTTTGACGCAATCAAGTCAGCTATGGCAAATCCAAATAATAAGCTGTTTGTGCTTTGTAATCCTCATAACCCGATTGGTCAGATCTGGAAAGAAAAAGATCTGGTGCGTCTGGCAGAGTTAGCAAATCGCTACGGTGTTATTGTTTACTCGGATGAGATTTTTGCAGATAACTGCTATCATGGACTGACATGTCCGTGTTACCTTGATATTAAAGGTGCAAAGTCACATGCGATTGTGGCGACAGGACTGGGAAAATCATTTGGCTTTACAGGAGTAAACCATGCAAACATTATAATCGCAGATGATGAGCTTCGCGCGCGCTTTACAGACAGGCGGACTCGTGACCACTACGGAAGTCTCGATCCGTGTGTGTATGAGTGTGTACTTTCTGCTTATACCAAAGATGGCAAAGCATGGGTCGATGCGTCAAATGCGTATGTCTGGGAAAATATGTGTGTGCTTCGCGACTATTTTGCAAAGCACCTGCCAAAAGCAAGAGTGTGCGGCGGCGAAGGCGCCTATATCTTGTGGATCGACTGGTCAGCATATTTTTCAAGTGGTGAAGAATTAAACGAATTTCTAGTTAAAAAAGCACATGTGTGTCTAGGTGAGGGAAGTGATTACGACAGTCCATTGTTTACGCGCGTGTGCATGGCAACACCAAGAAAATGCCTGATCAAGACACTCGAATCAGTAGGAGAGGCTTTTTCCAAACTTGGAAAAGAAAAATAGGCATAATAGGAAAATAAGAATTTATATACAAAAGAAACAATATAAGTAAAATAAGCCATTAAAAGTGAAAAACATTACGTTTAATCATTATTTTAATAATATTGATTGACATTTAACCCTATTTTCATGATTTTGAGGCTTAAAAATCAAAGAAAAAAGTTTGGCGGAATCGCATAGAGTGCTGTGCGGTTCCGCCTTTTTTGTGTCGAAATGGCGGTTATGCAGTACAGTTGTTTGTGCTATAATTATACTAAAGAAGATGAAAAGAAAGCGAAAAGATATAAGAATAGTATTAAGAAAAATCGGAAAAAAGAGAGGTATTGTGTATGAAGAAGAGAAGTTTGAATAAAATAAAGCAAATGGTGTCGATTGGTATGTCATGCATTATGGCAGGTTCTACATGCAATCTTCCGATGATGCTGCATGCAGAAGAGGTTCAGACAGAGAACATGAAGCCAACTTATATGGTTACTTCATTTGATGAGTTGAACGAAGAGATTGCGTATCAAGCGCTGTCAATCGGTGCAGAAGAAAGCGAAATCAACTTTCCTGATACATTAAAGGTAAAAGTGATTCGTCAGGTTGAAGAGGAATCAAGTACAGAAGCAGATGAAGAGGAATCGAGTACAGAAGCAGTTGAAGAGGAAGCTAGTACAGAAGCGGAGGAGGAAACGACTTCAAAAGTTCTGGAATCTCAGACAGAGGCAGAATCCCAGACTGAAGAAGAATCAGAGCCGCAGACGGAAGTTGAGTCACAGACTGAGATAGAATCAGAGTCGCAGACGGAAGTAGAGTTACAGACAGAAGTAGAAAACGAAACTTTGGAAAGTGAGTCTGAAACGGAAGTACCAATGACAGAAACAGAGGTACCTGAAACAACAGCGGCATCAGAACCTCAAACACAAGTACCAGAGACAACAGCATCAGAATCTGAGACGGAATCTACCGAACAGCTAGAGTCTGATACTACAGAAGAGGAAAGCAGTATTGTGGCTTCTCTGATAGATAGCATCAAAGGTCTCTTTGCCCCGGTGGAAGTATATGCGGCAGAGGAACATATTACTTATAGTGCGGGTGAAGGCAATGGCGCAGAAGATAGTCAAGAAGGCGAAGAGTGGACTATCGAACATATTACATGGAAATTAGATGAAGAGAAAAGCTCACTTCCAGAATTTGACAGCAGTGAAGAATCTGCTGGTGCAGTTTACATATACACACCAACTATCCCGGAAACCGACGAAAATGGCAATCACTATATTCTGTCAGAAGAAGCAATTTTGCCAGAGATCTATGTCATGGTTGATTGTGTGGATAATGGTATTGTATTATGCAGTAGCAATATTGTGGATAGTGGAACCTGCGGAGCAGAAGGAAATAACGGGGATAACCTGACCTGGATACTGGATGATGAAGGTGTGCTCACCATAAGCGGTACAGGCGCGATGGCGAGTTGGAATTGGAAGGGCTCGCCATGGTATGCAAACAAAGATAAAATAGAATCAGTGGTGATTGAAGATGGTGTGACAAGTATTGGAGCAAATGCATTTGATGGATGCAGTGGACTAACCAGTATAACGATCCCGAGTAGTGTAAC
>NZ_JAXWCK010000046.1:0-38773 GCF_037349415.1 Anthropogastromicrobium sp. | reverse complement strand
ACGATACAAAAATTTATTATTTTTTATTGTCCTCTTGACGGGGAGCATACCAAAAGTGGGAGTTTTTTTTATATTATTTTTTTACTCGTCAAAGCTGGTTTTAGAAATAATGATTTGACATTGATTAATCTACATGTTAAAATATTAAAAGAATATATAAAGGAGGTTTTTATTTATGTCCATAAAAATGGCACAAAAAGAATTAGATGTTTTATCGTTATTGCTTCGTTCAGAAAAACCAATGGCGATCTCAGACATTGTTGCTACTAATCCAGATTACACAATTAATATGATCAAACCTATTATTCGTAAACTATGTAATTTGGAAATGGTTGAGGTTGCTGGTATCGTTTATCGCGGTACTTCCATTGCCAGAACTTTCCAACCTACAAAAACAGCACATCTTGTTCTTCAAGATATTTTTAAGCAGGAGTATCAGTCTTTCCGTGAGCTTTTTACGGATAATTCCCTTCTACTCTCTCTTGTGAAATCTGAATTAAACAATACTTCAGATTCAAAAGAAATCAAACGTTTAGAAAATATCTTAGAAGCTTTTAAGGCAGAAAATGCTGGAGGTAATAATCATTGACCTGTTCGTTTGATACGATGTTAACAACTGTCCTTACATCATTCATTCTTTATTTAATTGTTAGTTTTCTATTTATTAACTCAAAAAGAATATTGATAGTTGGGTACCGAACAGTTGTTTATATTTGTTTACTTTCTATCTTGCGATTAGTTTTGTCAATTGAATTTTCATTTTCTGTACATATAAACTTAAATACTTTTTTTTCTAGCGTTATCTTTTTTTTTCGTCAACATCATACTTTTTTTCATTTTTTTAAGATTTCGCTATGGGATATTATTGTCATCATTTGGGGAGTTGGTATTATCATTCATCTTTACAAATATTGGAATCAATATCAAAAAGATAAATGGTTTATTTATAATATAGGAATTAATGTTTCTCATATGGAAAAATATTCTTCAATTTTAAATTCTGTTTGTAACAGATATCATCTGGATAATGTTTTTCAAATATATGAGATTTTAGGTATATCAAGCCCTATGATTTTTTCTATGCACAAACCAATCATTTTGTTACCTATTGAAAATGAATATTCTGTTGAAGAATTAACATTTATATTCCGGCACGAAGTAGGACATTTTCGGAATCATCACCTGCTTTATCAATTGTTTATTCAGCTATTTTTCACCATATATTGGTGGAATCCCTTTAATAAACATATTGAAAAAAGGCTTAATGTTTTACTAGAGACAAGTATTGATCATTCTTTTCTATCGAGTAAACAAGAAACTAGTGAGTATTTAACTTGCCTGTTAAAAGTGAAAAAAAGCGCACTGACCTTAAATACTTCACATATTCCAAAATCGCTTACTCTTTCGATGAGTAATTTTCAAGAAACATCTTTGGAAAAGCGTTTTCAATTATTAACCAATTCGCATAAACATAATAAATTACTTTCTTTTGCTTTATGTATTGGTTGTACTGGTATTTTTATTTTTTCATACTATTTTACATTAAAAGGTGATGCACTTCCTACAGAGCTGGCATCAGATGAATGCTTTATACTTACTTCAAATAATGCTTACGCCATTCGCAATGATAATGGAAGTTTTGATATTTATCTTTATGGAGAATATTTAGAAACAACAAATTCCCTTGAGGAATATGGAACCTTTCCAATTTATGATAGTAAGGAGGAACTAACACATTGAAACATAATTACAGATTTGTTTTTTTAACAATTTTTTCTTTATTTTTTTATTTTAATATAACTGTACCTACTTCTGCAACTACTATTTCTAACATAGAACCTTATTATAAATTTGCAGAGCAAAATAATATTTTACCATATTCTGATGCTTGCATTTGGGTATACAAACGTACAAACGGCAAATTATACAAACGATTATATAATCGCAATTCCAATGAATGGGTAAGCGATTGGATCTATGTAAAAGATTTATGACAATTCAAATAATGTAAGCGCCAAATAGGTTCTTTCCAAGGTTAATTGATATGAAAACAAATTTTAAGAAAAAGGTTAAATTGCTTTGAGTTTTAGCAATGCTCTTTACAATCAACTAATTTTGGAAACAACTACCCAATATTGAAACATTTGAATTAGAGAAGACTACTCCATCCAGTTACAGGTTGGAGTAGTCTTCTCTAATTCAAATGTGAAGTTCTGATAGACGGTAATTGTCAAGGTAGTTGTCAGCAAAAGTTGAAATTTTTTTCATTCTGGTTGTCCCATCCTACTCTGTACAAGAATCGCTGCTTCTGCCTTTGCGTCCTCTGGTAAACAGGACTGAGGATGTTCGGATACAGCTGACTGTTCAAATGTAACCTGAACAACTTCCTGCTTTTGTGTGGCTATGGTTGTTTTCGATTGAGATTCTGAGATTTCACAAGCTCTGTTACGAAATCTTTTGATCTGGTAATAAAAGTTACTCGGACAGATTTGATGCGCTTCGCACCATTGCTTATCCGTAAGTCCACTGGAACGGCATTCCTGAATTAAAGAAAGCCACTCCTCATCTGTACGATATTTTCTTTTTATCATAGGTGTTGTTTACTCCTAATGGTATTTGGAGTTGATATAGCACAGGCTCCAAAAAATTTGAAGTAAAATGGTCCTAAATGCAAAACTGAGAAACAGAAGACTTGCCACTCCATGCATTAATTATGGCACAGTTAGGGAGAATATGGAATCCGGGGTGTTATTCGTCGCTTACCTTTAATATTTTAAGTTCCTACATATAATCTGATATATATCATTTATACATTTGTACCAAACTTTTTTTAAGTTCCAGAAAAGCATCTAGTCCATCTGTATCAACAGCAAAAAATTCATTATCGGAAACCGCCTCATATGGAACATACGTCGATTCTTCTGATACCGGATAAATTACATTGTCATGTGCTGTATAGCTAAATACTGGGGCAATAACATGATTTTGGGGTAATTGAAATACTTCTGTTCCATCTTTTGTATATCCAATTGACTCAGATAAAAATATTAGATAATCTGCGCCATCTTTCATAAAATTTACAAAACTCAAATCCATCTCTTTTCTAACAACATATACTCTCCATCGATCAAAAGTAATATAAATTTCAGAACCGCTTGCCAAATTTTCACCTAAAAAAACTTGTTCAATGCAAACCTTCTGCTGCCATCCTTTAAAAAAGAACTCTGGGGGATCAACAGGCGTAACTTTTAAAATGATGGGGGATTCTGGAAGTATTTTTTTTAATATCTCACAATCCTGAATTGCAAACGAAGTAGGAATTTCAGCAACTGAAAAATCATTTATGAAATTAGGATCTACAGTGATATTCGTATAAGTAGCGAGTTTTCCTCTTCCAAATATGCCAAATCCGAATACTAAAAGCACTGTAACTGTAACACAAAAGCGATATTTCATAATTGTCACCTCCTATCAACGATAGAACCATTTTCTAAGAAAAAGACATGATCAGCAAGAATCTCAATATCGTCTTCATTATGACTTGCCAATAAAATTAAAACTCCTCGTTTTTTCTCTGATTCGATCAGTTGTCTTACTCGCTCAACAGATTCACGATCTAACGCATTTGTTGGTTCATCTAACATAAGAATATCTGGATGTTCCATGACTGCTTGCGCAATAGCTAAGCGCTGCTTCATTCCGAGAGAATATTTTCCATATTTTCGTTTGTCGCCAGGATCAAGCCCAACGCTCTCCAATGCGGCTATAATATCAGATTTACCTGCTTTTCCTGTGAACTTTGCTAAATAAAGCAAGTTTTCATATCCAGTCAAATTCGGATAAAGTGAGACATTCTCCAAAAGTATGCCCAAATTGGGCAGCACTGAAAAATCTTTTCTTACTATTTTTTCATCTAATTTAACCACACCAGATGTAACCGACATCAATCCCGAAAGCGCCCGAAACAACATTGTCTTTCCCGACCCATTCGGTCCTACAAATCCATAAATATTACCACTTTTAAGATCAAGATCAATATTTGATAAAACTGTTTTTCCTTTAATTTTTTTCCCAACATTTGTAGCTGTCAACCTCATTCTACATTCCTCCAAATTCCAAATCTGAAATAATTAGATCACATTTATGTACATAATGTCCGCCGATCACAAGAATCAACACCATAATCGCAATTAAATAGAAGATCGTTCCAGAAAGCGACATCACATTCCACGGTGCATGAATTGCCTCATTCAACCCTCGAAGCGATGAATATTGCCATCCTATAACCAAGTGAGCAATCGGATTGACATTAAGCACAGTACAAAATAGTGTACCGTTGCTTTCTAATGAATTTAATAGTCTAATACAGGTAACGCAAATAAGTTGAGCTACAATTATGATCATAAACGCATTTCCGCTGCCGAGTAAAATAGCTAATATATTAACTAGCAATGTCATTGAAAATGACCACAAACTATAAATACCAATATGAATTATCAGTAACCCCCATCCTGTGGCTGTCCATATCACATTATATCGAAAACAAGTAACAATAACAGAAATCGCAACTAGAAATACCTGATACATCAGCGTAAAACGTGCAATAACAATACACTCTTTTGCATACCATGCAATGCGATTCGGTGTTCTTGAAAAAATATAAACGCTTGCTGTACAAAAATGCTGATATAAACTTGTTCCAACATACAACTCAAAAAGAAAGGTTGGAAGCAATTTCGAGCTAAACGAAAGCAGCTCTGGGAGCGATGAAAAACCAAGTGAAAATTCTCCTCTCGAACCACTGAGTTGCAAAATCAACTCAGAAAGTGTAATTTGTCCATTATAAGGATTGATATAGGTAAAAGCTAATAAACTTCCACAGCAAAATCCCATTAATAAAAGAAATGTAATTTCTTTATGCTTCATAGCTGATCCCCTCTTCCCTTAATAACCGAACAAACAATTGAAATTATAAATAGTATGATCAGAAAACTAATAAAGAAAACGTTATTCTTTACATGGTCATCAAATAAAAAAATGTAATTGTACCAATTAACAGCAAATGGTAATTTATCTGTTATTTTAGGCATATACGCAGGAATATTCAACAAAATATATACTGGTAAAAATAAAAGTATTTTAAAACGGAATGATATAATTCCAGATAATGCAACTGTAAACATTCCTATAATCCCTGAAGTAACACCCCAAAAGAGAATTCCAACGAAGGTGTAAAGATATGAATTCATATGAAAAAGAGCTGGAAACATGTAATTACTCGTTAGTTCTATATAATCAGGCGAATAGCGATTTAGGTCTACAAAATCTCCACTAGCAGCCAATGGAAAAGACACACAATTAAGGCCAAATTCAATAAGAAAAGGTACCGTAAAAACGATCATAGTTGCAAAAAAAGCTGCAATTATTTTGCCCAAATAGTATTGAGTGCCTCCAATTCGAGCAATAAGCACACAATCAGTTTTTCTTTTTTTCTCTGAAAGCAATGTAAAACCAGCCGGACAAACGATAAGGATGGGATATAGCTGAATCAAAAGCAGCATAATATCCATATTATTATAAACTTGGTCATAACTCAACGCGAGCAGTTTTGCAGGATGATACATCTCAATAATATCACTGCCTTGAAAAGCCAGAACATTTGATCTAAAATTCAAAAATACTATTGATAAAAGAACGAAGAATATTGCAAGCGACATATTTTGTCTTAGTATAAATGACGTTTGATGCTTAATTATTTTTAACATAAAAGCCTCCTTCCGTGCAATGCGATTCGCATCAATAAAACTGTAAATTTTATCGTTAAAAATATTGTATTGTTTCGATTGTTTGCAAATTTCTCTTAATAAGAGTATATTATTGCCTGTATGTTTTGTCAATATTGAACTAGTCACTTTCCATGAACAAGCACACTCTCGCAATCTTCAAAAAAAGACACTGCATGTCTCCATACAGTGTCTTAATAATCTAGCATTCTTCTGATATTCTGTTTTTATCTTCCGAACTTTTCAGCAACGTCCTCTTCTCCGAAGCATTCACTGATCGGTGCACCTGGTGCTACCATTGGGAATACCTTGTCGTCCTTGTCAATCTGAGCATCAATTACTACTGGAATATTCAGCTCGATTGCTTCCTTAACTGCATTATCAAACTCTTCGCATGTGCTTACTGTGTAGCCCTTTGCTCCAAGACCCTCTGCTACCTTTGCAAAGTCAACGCGGTCATTTAACACTGTCTGAGAATAACGCTGTCCGTAGAACAGATCCTGCCACTGACGTACCATACCAAGCACGTGATTGTTTACAACGACCTCTATAACTGGGATATTATATCGAGTTGCTGTTGCAATCTCATTCATATTCATACGGAAGCAGCCATCTCCTGCGATATTGAATACAAGCTTATCCTTACGAGCCATCTTTGCACCAATTGCTGCGCCAAGACCATAGCCCATAGTTCCAAGTCCGCCTGATGTTAAAAGCTGTCTCGGTGCCTTATACTTATAATACTGTGCTGCCCACATCTGGTGCTGTCCTACCTCAGTAGAGATAATAGCATCGCCATGTGTTGCCTCATAGATTTTTTCGATAATATAAGGACCAGTCAGAACACCCTTATGATAAGTCATCGGATGTGCTTCCTCATAACTCTTAACTTCTGTAATCCACTCATTATGATTCATCTGAGGAAGCTTTTCATTTAACTTTTCTAAGATAACCTTGACATCACCGATAACACTTGCATCTGTTTTGATGTTCTTATTGATCTCTGCCGGATCTACATCAAACTGCAGAATCTTTGCATTTGCGGCAAATTTCTTTGCATTTCCATACACACGATCACTGAAGCGTGCTCCGACAACTACAAGAAGGTCACACTGGCTTACTCCATAGTTTGATGCCTTTGTTCCATGCATACCAAGCATACCTGTATACAAAGGATCAGTACCGTTGAAGGCACCCTTGCCCATTAAGGTATCCGCAACTGGAGAATCAATCTTATGAACAAATTCATTAAGCTGTGCGTCTGCACCTGATGCAATTGCACCGCCTCCGACAAAAACATATGGCTTCTTTGATGCCTCAATCATCTTGACTGCAGTTTCAATATCTTCTGCCTTAATGCGATCTGTAATACGTTTAACCTGCTCTGGCTCTTTACGCTCATATTCTGCCTTATTTGCAGTAACATCCTTTGTGATATCAATAAGCACCGGACCCGGACGTCCTTCCTTTGCAATCTTGAATGCACGACGAACTGTATCAGCCAGTTTATTGACATCCTTTACGATGAAATTATGCTTTGTGATCGGCATTGTAACACCAGCGATATCGATCTCCTGGAAGGAATCTCTTCCCAGAAGTGAAACAGCAACGTTACATGTAATTGCAATAATCGGAATAGAATCCATGTAAGCTGTTGCAATTCCCGTTACCAGATTGGTAGCACCTGGGCCAGATGTGGCCATGCAGACACCTACCTTTCCGGTTGCCCTTGCATAGCCGTCTGCTGCATGAGACGCGCCCTGCTCATGGGAGGTTAAAATATGTGTAATTTCATCCGAATGCTTGTAAAGAGCATCATATACATTCAGAATGCAGCCGCCCGGATAACCAAACACGGTATCTACGCCCTGTTCCCTTAAACACTGTACTAAAATTTCAGAACCTGTTAACTCCATATTTATTTTCCCTTCCTTATATCTGTCTTATCTATGTTTTATATCAGAAAACCAGCTTATTTATTAGTTCCCGGAACCTGTAAAACTGCACCCTTACTTGCATCAGTTACAAGTGCTGCGTAGCGTGCCAGATAACCAGTTGTTACCTTTGGCTCTCTTGGTGTCCATGCTGCCTTTCTTCTTGCCATCTCCTCGTCAGAAACACGCACATTCAGAGTGTTTGCCGGAATATTGATCTCGATGATATCTCCTTCTTCAACAAGTGCAATTGGACCGCCGACAGCTGCCTCTGGGCATACATGTCCGATGCTTGCTCCTCTTGAAGCACCTGAAAAACGGCCATCTGTAATCAATGCAACACTGGAACCAAGTCCCATACCTGCAATTGCAGAAGTCGGATTTAACATTTCTCTCATACCAGGGCCACCCTTTGGTCCCTCGTAACGGATGACTACAACATCACCTGCAACGATTTTTCCGCCCTTGATTGCTGCGATTGCATCATCCTCACAGTCAAATACACGAGCCGGTCCCTCATGAACCATCATCTCTGGTGCAACTGCTGAACGCTTTACAACACCTGAATCTGGTGCCAAATTACCCTTTAATACAGCAATTCCGCCAGTCTGGCTATATGGATTATCGATTGGACGAATAACCTCAGGGTCCTTATTCACAACGTTTGCAATGTTCTCTCCAACTGTCTTTCCTGTAACTGTAATACAATCAAGATTTAACAGATTCTTCTTTGACAGCTCATTCATAACGGCGTAAACACCGCCTGCTTCATTTAACTGCTCCATATAAGTATGACCTGCCGGAGCTAAGTGACACAGATTCGGAGTCTTTGCACTAATGCCGTTTGCGATATCAACGTTTAAAGCTACGCCAGCCTCTCTTGCGATTGCCGGAAGATGAAGCATACTGTTTGTAGAACATCCAAGTGCCATATCAACAGTCAGCGCATTGACAAATGCCTTCTCTGTCATGATATCTCTTGGGCAGATATTCTTTTCAATCATCTCCATAACTTTCATACCAGCGTGCTTTGCAAGCTTAATTCTCTCAGAATAAACAGCTGGAATTGTTCCGTTGCCCTGAAGACCCATACCAAGTGCCTCTGTCAGACAGTTCATGGAGTTTGCAGTATACATACCAGAGCAGGAACCGCATGTTGGACATGTCTTGCACTCATACTCATATACATCTTCTTCAGTCATCTTGCCTGCTGCGTAAGCACCAACTGCCTCAAACATGGAGGAAAGACTTGTTCTCTGTCCCTTTACATGACCTGCAAGCATCGGACCACCACTGACAAATACAGTCGGGATATTGATTCTGGCTGCTGCCATTAACAGACCAGGTACGTTTTTGTCACAGTTTGGAACCATAACAAGACCATCAAACTGGTGTGCCATTGCCATACACTCGGTAGAATCTGCAATCAGATCTCTCGTAACAAGAGAATACTTCATACCAACGTGTCCCATTGCAATACCATCGCAGACAGCGATAGCCGGGAATACAACCGGCACGCCTCCTGCCATTGCTACGCCTAATTTAACGGCTTCTACAATCTTGTCCAGGTTCATATGACCTGGAACAATCTCATTATAAGAGCTGACAATACCAATCATTGGCTTGTCCATCTCTTCCTTTGTAAATCCTAATGCATTAAACAGTGATCTATGAGGTGCCTGCTGCATTCCTTTTTTTACATTGTCACTTCTCATGTTTTTAACCCCTTCCAAATTTGTTAACCAAGAATTTTTTCTGCAATCAGATCGCCCATAGAAACTGTGCCAACCTGTGTCATACCCTCTGACATGATATCAATTGTGCGGTAGCCTGCCTTAAGTACCTCTTCTACTGCTGTCTCAACTGCCTTTGCTTCTTCATCAAGATCGAAAGAGTATCTAAGCAGCATGGCAGCAGATAAAATTGTCGCAATCGGGTTTGCAATGCCCTTACCTGCAATATCTGGTGCAGAGCCATGGCTTGGTTCATAAAGTCCAAGCTTTCCTGCACCAAGGCTTGCTGATGATAACATGCCAATGGAGCCTGTAATCATACTTGCCTCATCAGAAAGAATATCACCAAACATGTTCTCTGTCAAAATAACATCAAACTGTCTCGGATTCATAACAAGCTGCATGGCACAGTTATCAACAAGCATATGCTTTACTGTTACATCAGGATAATCCTTTGCAACTTCATCAACAACTGCTCTCCAAAGTCTTGAAGTGTCAAGAACATTTGCTTTGTCAACGCTTGTTACATTTTTTCCGCGCTTTCTTGCAACCTCAAATGCTTTAACTGCAATCCTTTTAATCTCATTCTCATCGTATGCCATAATATCAGTTGACTTACGAATGCCATCAATTTCCTCTGTCTTATGTTCACCGAAGTATACGCCTCCGGTCAGCTCTCTCATCATAACAATATCAAATCCATCGCCGATAATCTCTGGCTTTAATGGACAAGCATCTTTTAATTGTGAAAACAGCTTTGCCGGACGGATATTTGCAAACAGACCAAGACCTTTACGAATCTTTAACAGACCTGCCTCCGGACGCAAATTTGGTGCTACCTGATACCATCTTGAGTTTCCGACGTTTCCGCCTACTGCACCTAAAAGCACGGCATCACTAGCCTTTGCCTTTTCAAGTGATTCTTCGGTCAGCGGTTCGCCATACGCATCAATTGAGCAGCCGCCCATAAGAAGCGTCTCGTATTCAAACTCATGTCCATATTTTTTTGCTACGGTATCCAGTACCTTTTTGGCCTCAGCCACAATCTCAGGACCAATTCCGTCTCCTGGTATCAATGCAATCTTACCTGTCATCCTGTATCCTTTCCAACAGCAAAAGCTGTCTGCAAAAAGTTTCTTTTTTATCATAATGAAAGTACAAGCACCTTTCAGCACTTGTACTTCCCTATGTTAGTATATTTTGACATTTTTTTCAAGAGAACAAACTTCGTTCCACAAATAGCATCAATAATCAATTAAATTACATCAAGTTTTTTGAAGCAATACACTACTTTGGGATAAAAAGCAATAGGTTATTTGCTCTTATATATCATTATTCATTGATACGCTCAAACACCATTTCATAACCGTCACTTCCAAAGTTTAAGCTTCGGTTCACACGGCTGATTGTCGCAGTAGATGCACCTGTTTTCTGTGCAATCTCAAGATATGTGTTTTTCTGGCGCAGCATAGCTGCTACCTCAAAGCGCTGTGCGATAGACTGAAGTTCATTGACGGTACATACATCTTCAAAAAAAGCATAACACTCATCAAGATTTTTTAATGTGAGAATTGCTTGAAACAAATGATCTGTTTCAGGGTTTTTAATTTTTTTATTCATTCTGGTTTCCGTGTGCTCAAACAATATATTATTAAAGCACACACCCTCTCCTTTCTACATTCCTGTTTTTATTTTTTCTGGTTTTTAATTAGATTTTTAACCCTATGCATGTATTTTGACACGCTAAAGCGAAAAAGTCAAGTCTTTTTGATAAAATTTAATCTTTTCATTTGTACTACTGTTTAAGTTTGCTCCATTTTCTTCATCTAAATGAAAACCTTCTGGTGATACCTTCTGCTCTCCGCACACATCCATACCTAGAAATATAGCACCTGACTTCTTTACATCTGTCAAAAAACAAAGAATCTGTGAAAGCTGCATGGTTCCCTGGCTCCAGTCCGTAACTGCTTCCTCTTTGTTTAATACATCCTTATCAAGAGAAATATATACAGGCCACTTTGAAAGTTCCTTACACAAAGCTTCCTTTTGCTGTTCAAATTCAGCCTCTGTCACCCATGTGATGCGAGAATCTTTTAAAAGCTGCTCTGCTGTTTTATCCTCATCTGCCGGACCTACTAATACTGCCTTTTTTAAATTAGGAAAATTTTCTAATGCATGAAGAACCCAGCTTCCACATGTTAAAAGACCGCCGCCAAATGCGCTCTCCATACAGTCTGAATGATGGTCAAATAAAAGAAGGCTAAATGGCCGATTTATGCGCTGCAAAAACAAAAGACTGACATAATGATAGTCGCCTGAATCAATAAAATGAAGCGCATTCACTGGAATATGCGCCAAACGCTTTTCAAGCTCTGTTTTCGCCTCATCACTGCAAAAATACAGACTTCCAGAAATATCAGTGCAGTCTGTATATATGCAGTCTAAGCCTGGCTTATTTAAAATATTGTCTGTTGCTTCTATGTCTTTTGCTTTCCAAAAGGACTGACTGTCATAGGCACCTGACAAAGAAATCATATAATAAGGATTTTTGCTCACGCTGTCTTTTCCTTTCTTATCTATTATTCCAGACATTTTTTAGATAATCTCTTACTTCAAGCAGATCTGGCAAAATTATTTCGGTAAGACTTTGCATTTCTTCATCTGGTTCAAGAAGATCAGGCACCATAATAGGATGAAGACCTGCCGCATGGAGTGAACGCATTCCGTTATATGAATCCTCAACACCATATGCGCTCTCTGGAGTAATGCCCATGCGTTTGCATGCCTCTAAATAAATATCTGGCTCTGGCTTACTCTTTTTTGCCATCTCACCGCCTACAATCACATCAAAATACTGTATTAAGCCGGCATGAGTCAGCTGACGAATGACTGTCTCACTTCTTGTAGATGAGGCAAGTCCAACATTAGCGCCACTCTCCTTTAGCCATGACAAAAGCTCTCTAGCTCCTTTTTTTACAGGAAGCCCCTCTGTCTCTTCAATTTCGTGAAAGCGATTAGATGTGTCTTTTCTAAACTCCTCATACGGAAAATCTGGTCCTTCAAAGCGAAACATTGTTTCCTTTGTCTTTTCAATTGTCGTGCCAATGCAGGCATGAAACATGCCCTTTGCATCCTTCAATTTATATTTTTCCTTATAATCCTCCCAACAGCGCTCACATACATGCTCAGAATCAAAGATGACACCATCCATATCAAATATAACGTTCTTCATTTTACACCTCTTAAGCTCATATTTAAAAGTACAATAGCCGCCCTGTTGCCAGGGCGGCGAAATGTTATTTTATTTAATCTACATATTTCTTTAAAGTATTGCGAACAGCATCTTTTCCTGCAAGCATTTCAACAAACATGCCCTCTACCTTGTCTGCAAGACCTGCCTCGTACATATCAACACCAAAGATTGCCTTATTAGTGAGAATTTCCTTAAGCTGTCCTGTATAAGTCTCTGGCTTTCCTGCCTCTACACCAGAAAGTTTTTCCTGCAGCTTAGCAAGCATTGGATCACTACTAAGCTCCATCTTCTCAAGCTTATCATCTGTTCCAAGAAGATAACGAAGCCATCCTGCAATTGCAAGCGGAATGTATACAAGAGAAGAACAGTCAAGCTCACTGCTTGCCATGTAAGATTTCATTGTCTCACCAAAACGAACAACGATTTTCTGAGAAGTATCAGTTGCAATACGCTGCGGTGTGTCTGGCATAAATGGATTTGGAAGACGCTTCTCGATTACTTCATCAATAAATGCCTTCGGGGAAAGGATGCCAGGATCAGTAACAACCTTCATACCCTCATCGTAACCAATATGACGAATAAGTCCTGTAAGCTCCTTGTCATTCATCTCATCTGCAATCAGATTGTAACCAAGCAGGCAGCCATAAACAGCCAGGGCGGTGTGCAGCGGATTTAAGCAGGTAGTTACCTTCATACGCTCTACACGGTTTACAGTATCACGGTCAGTCAGATAAACACCAGCCTTCTCAAGTGCCGGTCTTCCTGCCGGGAACTTGTCCTCAATTACAAGGTACTGCGGTCCCTCTGCATTTACAAACGGTGCAATATAGGTATTTCTGGAAGTAATAACAGGTGCCATTTCTTCAACGCCTGCTGCCTCTAATTTTTCCTCAACAGCCTTTGCCGGTCTTGGTGTGATCTTATCGATCATACTCCACGGGAAGCTGATGCTTGATTCATCCTCAAGATATGTGATGAACTCTTTTGTTACAAAACCTTTCTCTGCCCATGCCTTTGCGATTGTCATAACAGATGCCTGAAGCTTCTCACCATTATGAGAGCAGTTATCCATGCTGACAACGGCAAGCGGATAACGGCCTGCCTTGAAACGCTCGAAAAGAAGTGCAGCAACGATGCTCATTGCATGCTTTGCGCTCTCTGGACCGTTTTCGATATCTGATACAACTACCGGAAGAAAGTTTCCATCAATACCCTTTAATGCATAACCCTTCTCAGTAACTGTAAAGCTGATCATCTGTAAGGATGGATTTACAAATATAGCCTTTAATCTGCCATACTCTGCCTCATCAGCTGTATTTGCCTTAATTCCGTCTGCAATACTTGCAATTACACGGCTTGAAGTATTTCCGTCTGGAAGAAGCGTTACCATCAGTGTCATTGACTCATGTGGCTTGTAGATCTTATCGATGATATCATAATCAAAAGTCTCTGCTGCAATAATTCCTCTGTCAGCAGCACCTTTATTTAACAGATCTTCCTGCAGTCCTGCAATATAGCCGCGGAAAATATTTCCTGCTCCAAAGTGAACCCATACAGGCTCCTCAAGTGTCTTTTTATGAACTGCTTCAATATCATAAGACGGCAGTGTAATACCTGCCTTTTCAAATTCATTTTTCTTTTGTGTTACATCCTGTAATGTCAGTTTCATCTCTGATTCTCCTTTACAATTGACTCCCACAGGCCGCATAAATATGCAGCACCAAGTGCTCTGTCATACAGACCGTATCCAGGCATTGCCTTCTCGCCCCAGATCATTCTTCCGTGATCTGGACGAATAATTCCATCAAATCCAGTATCGTACAGTGCCTTCATGATTGCATGCATATCAAAGGTACCATCTGAAGACAGATGTGCAGACTCCTCAAAGTCATTCATGCCATCGTTAAACTGTAAGTTTCTTATATGTGCAAAATGGATTCTTCCCTTAAGTGCGTGAATCATCTCAACTAAGTTGTTGTTTAAGTTGGTTCCGTAGGATCCAGTACAGAAGGTAACACCATTATGCGGATTGTCTACCATCTTCATCATACGCATGATGTGATCCTTGTTGTTGATAATACGTGGAAGACCAAATACGCTCCAAGACGGATCATCTGGATGAATTGCCATATTGATATCATACTTATCACATACAGGCATAATTGCCTCAAGGAAATACTTTAAGTTTGCAAACAGTTTCTCCTCATCGATGTCTGCATACTCCTCAAACAGCTGCTTAACCTTTGCCATACGCTCTGGCTCCCAGCCTGGCATAACTGTTCCGTTCATGTCATTTGAAATAGAATCAAACATCTTAGCCGGATCAATGCTATCTACTGTCTTCTGATTGTAAGCAAGAACTGTAGAACCATCCTTTCTCATACGTGCAAGTTCTGTACGAGTCCAGTCAAATACTGGCATAAAATTATAACATACCATATGAATATCAGCCTTACCAAGATTCTCAAGTGTCTTGATATATGCATCAATATCCTTGTCACGCTCTGGAGCTCCCGTTTTGATTGCATCGCTGATATTTACACTCTCAATACCAGGAAGGGTCAATCCTGCTGCCTCTACCTCATTCTTAAGAGCCATAATCTCCTCATAAGTCCACAGCTCACCTGGCATTTTGTTGTAAAGAGTAGAAATAACACCCTTTACATAAGCTGTCTGTCTGATCTGCTGTAAGGTAACGGTATCATACTGGCTGCCGTACCATCTCATTGTCATCTGCATAACGAATTCTCCTCCTGTTTGAACTGCCAATTATCCATTACAGATAAACGGCAGTTTTATATATTTTTTACTATACTTACATAGTAGCATAGATCACTATGATTGAAAATGTGTTTTTTACATTTTTTGTGTGGTTTTTGGTAGTAAAATTTTTGTTCGTGCTGCAATCATACTTATAAAAACTGCGTCACATCTTTGCATGCCGCATAGCTCAACTCAAATTCCTGCGCTGTCAGCGTTTTTGACTCTTTGTCATAAGATGGTGACGTTTCTTTTGCGCGTTTTTTAAATGTCGCAAAACTAACATCTGACTTTTTGCCGCCGCATACACAAAGATAAGCCGCATTTTTGCTGTAAGCACGCTGCTCACAATTAAAATTCATACCATTGTGTGCTTCCAGTTTTTCACTGCACCATAATGCCAGATAGCCTGTTTCTTTGCGAAGGAATATCCAATTTTCTTCATGAATCACCTCATCAAAACGACACTCTGGGCAATATAAATGAGTATAGCCAATTGGATGCTCATCTGGAATCACATAAATACCGCCAAGAAGACCGTGCTGCTGTTTTAATGCCGGCATCACACCATTTCCATGCCAATAGCCTGGGCGCATATCGCCCTCCTCTGATGTAGAACCTGGATGTGTGACGAAAATGCTCGCTTCGCCGTCAAGCGCTGCATACCACATGTGCTGCTGATAACCGTATGTACCTGGTCTAAAATATGTAGTTCCATGAAAACGCTCGTTAAATGATTTCGTAAAGTTATGTGTCGTGATATCCACATCTTCCTTAAGAGTCTCATTTTCCCAACGTGTAAACGGCTCTCTAGGAGATGCTACGCTCGTCAAACAATAGTCATCATTTTTCTCCAGATAAACTCTTGCATTGCCCGTTGTATAATTTATCTCAACATCATCCTCCATAAGCTTTACAAGACCTTCTGGAATCGGATAGTGACTGCTTGCATAAAAACCAAGCCATCCCTCTCCAAATGTGTATGGCAGCTTTGGATTGATCAAATTCATAAGTGCCATTGCTCCCTGATCAAACGGATACAATACACTTCTGTAAACACGTCCCATCGGTGCCACAATACCAGTTTTATAAGTGTGAAGAGCAAGCATAGACAGCATCTTATCAGTAACAGCTGCCGCGCGCTTTGAAATTTCCGGCTCTGAATAATCAACTACATTAATCAATGCAGCAAATGTAACGCACATATAGACAGTGCTCAAAAACTCCTCAAAGCCATACTCTTCTACATCATCAAGCCACTGCAAAACTTTGTTTCTTCCATATAAATGCAGTTCTCTTCCTGTCATCTTTGCACGTGGGAAATATTCGTCTGGATACATCTCTCCTGCATTCATCGCACATGTATAGAACATCAGCGCATGGTTCTCGCTCCAAAAGCACATGCCATCAAAACCGTCCATATCCATCCAGTAGCGATAATTGATCATAACATCTTTTATACGCTCTTTCATTGCTCCTTCAACTGGATAATTATGCAGATAACGAATCAGTCCGCACATCAAAAAGTCAGAGCAGTCATATCGCTCTTCGATCATCTCAAGCATCTCATACATCAATCGCTCATCATCCATAGAGTTGTCATTGAAATGCTTTCTTGCAAGGATGTTTGAAATCGGGAAACCAAACTTCTCACCGCGACTCTCGCTCATAACATCTGCAATTCGTCTGAATATAAGCTCCTTATTCTCCTCAAAGCTAAATGCACTTCCATCCTCGCGCAATGCATATTTAGGAACAAGCTGCTCGGTACGTTCAAAGACACGCTTAAGCTCAAGCTTTCCTGAAACAACCTTCACTGTTACATATGGCTGTCCATTTTCTAAAAGAATCTCGTTTTTTCCCTCTGCCTGATACCAAACAGCAGGTATCTTTGCCTTTGCAAAATCCTCTTCATGATAGCGATATGTATAACTTGTTCCTGCTGGAGCTGGGCTGTCAAAACAAAGCTTATTTGACTCTAAACGTGCACTCTCCAAAAATGCTTCTGCCACAGCTGCAGCGTCAGCACATGCTTCATCTGGAATTGACACTTTAATTTCATCCTTATGATTTAAAATCTGCAGACCTGCTACACTTCTTGTATCACGCACACCAAGATTCTCACATGCTAAATAAATAAGATTGCGCCCTGCTTTTAAATGAAGCGTCAGCTCTTTTTTCTGAATTGGCTTATAAACTGGCTGCTTTAATGCACCCTCTAATCTGCCATTGCAATATACATCAACTGCTGCATATGACCAAAGCGCTGCCGTAACATCGATATCCGATGATGTCTCAAGCACAGTCGCAATATCAAAATGAATGCGGCGCATAACAGAATAGAACGTTGAAATATTTACAAAACAGCTTCCGCTGTCATAGTAATACTTCCATTCTTCATTCAAGCGGCTCTTTGCTCCAACAAGAATCTCACCAGTTTCACCAACTGGTTTGTGTTCTGCAATTACAGAACGCAGATATGCCTCATAGCGAAGCTGATTTTTATCCTTCGCCTCATTAAAATAAGGCTCTTCCTGCGGACCTGACACCATAAAATGTGTCACAAATCCATCTAGGCCTAGTTTCCATCCTCTCATTTGCTTTTTCCTCCTACAGCATCATTGACTCTACTTACGCTGATCAATTTTTGTTATTGACATCATAAAGACAAATTGCTTTTCTTGTATTACAGCTCCTTGGTACTACATTTATATCTTCTAATACAAGATTATCAATATGACGTGCCCAGATGCCATATGCATCTACATCACCATGTGCATTGCTCTCTGGATAATCCTCCAAAAATTCATCAAACGTCTCTGGGATTTCAATGATTTCCTTATTATCTCTATATATAACATGATAACTGTTTACAGTAATATTTTCAAGTGGTCTTCGAACAACACTTCCATCCTTTTTGGTTGTTTCATATCCAGTTAAAATTGCCGGAACTTCTGCGTTGTCTGCATTAATATTTTCAATGTGGATATTTTTAATGCTGCCGCCCCAGTAGCGATTTTCTCCCACTTTGTCTGTATATGGCTCATTATAACGATTTCTCTTATTTAAACAAATATACAGAGGACAAATAATCTTATCCATCGTAATCTTTCTAATAATTACATCAGAAAGATTCGTTCCATCACATGACTCAAGTGAAATTCCAGAAACAGAACCAGGATAAATATCGGGCATGCAAAACGTACAGTTTTCTACAAGGATATCACTAATATCATTTGCTGTTTCAGTTCCAATTTTGAATGCGTTCATAACTGTAACAACAGTACATCTTTTTACATGTACATGCGTCATGGCACGTCCAGTACGAATTGGATTTTTAATTACAATTCCATCATCTGCACAGGAGATAAAACAATGATCTACTAATACATTGTCACTTGCGTTAATATCCACTCCGTCAGAATTTGCTACATGACGATTATCATCAATTACCATATTCTTAACTATGATATTTTCACAGCATTCAATATGAAGTGTCCAGCTCATTGAATCATATAAGATAATATTGTCAAGCGTAACATTTTTACTGTCCTGTACCCATACAAGTGCTGCCGGACGGTTTAAATTTGGTTTGCCCTCACCATATTTATCTTCTGAATAACGTATTCTCTGTCTATAATAATAGCGGAGTGTTCCAGGAATAGTATTAATTTCTTTTGCCTGATCACGTCTTGGCAAACGGCTTGTCTCAAATGGAACAAGTGCTGGAAGCTCTCTTGGTTCATATACATACCACTCACCGCTTCCGTTAATACGACCTCCGCCTGTGATAGTCACATCCTCTGCATTCTTTACACGCACAAAGGCGCCCTCACTCGACTCGCCCTTTCTGTCATCTATCTGTTCTTTTTCTTTTGCAAGCAAAAGATCTACATTTCTGGACGCTTTGATTTCAGAATCTGCCGCAATAAACAGTGTTGTGTGAGACGGAATATACACAGTGCCCATGCAATATGATCCCCCCGCAACAAGAATCATACCGCCGCCTTCTTTCTCACATGCTGCTGCAGCTTTTAAGAAAGCTTCGGTATTTAAAAGATTTTTTTCTGGTCTTGCGCCAAAATCGCGAATATCGAAAACCTTTTTTCCTTCTGGAAGCTTCTTATTTTTATCGATAAATTCATCATATGGAAGTGCTTCATAATAATCACCAGGATAGATATTTCCTAATTCTGGGTAAGTGGGTGTATCATATGGATTATACATAACAGTGAATCCTTTCTAAAAAAGGCCGACAATTCGTACTACCACAAATTGTCGGCCTGTCTTTTTTTTAACCCTTTACCGCACCGGCTGTCAGACCGCCCATAAAGAAACGGCTAAAGCAACAGTAAACAATCAAAATCGGGACAATTGAAATTGTCGCACCTGCAAACATGATGTTCCATGCTGCAGTACCGTCTCCGGCATTCTTTAACATATTAACACCTACTGTCAGAGGACGAAGCTTATCATTAGTCATTGTAAATACAAGAGGAAGAATGTACTCGTTCCATCCCTGTCTGAAGGATAAAAGTGCAATTGTTGCCAAAATCGGCTTTAACATTGGAAGGATAATCTGATAATAAATTCTAAAGAATCCACATCCATCCATCTTTGCCGCCTCGTCAAGCTCCTTAGGAACAGAATTAACAAATCCACGACATAAGAAGATGAAAGTTGCCTGGCCACCGCCTGCTGAGATAATAGCAACAGCTAACAGGCTCTTATTCATCTTCAGCTTAACAGCCAGCTCAAATAAAGGACGAAGGGAAACAGAACCAACGTTGATGAACATGAATGCTACGAAAAGCATATACAGAAGTTCCTTACCCTTAAAATTCTTTCTTGCAAATACGTATCCTGCCATGCTGGCATTGATTAACGAAATAAGCATAACAGCTAAACTTAAGAACACACTGTTCATTGTATAAGTTGCAAAATTTGCCTGTTTCCATGCCTGCACATAGTTATCAAACACCCACTTGCTTGGCAAAATGCTTGAACCTCCGACAAGCAGCTCCTTATTGTCCTTAAAGGAACCAAAGATAACATAGCATACAGGAAAGATTGTGATGATCGCCGCGAGTGCCAAAAACAGCCAGATGATCAGACGGACGATCTTCGTTTTTGTTGAATATACTGCATGAGTTTTTTCCATCGTATCTCCTCCTAATTTATACTACATCGTCAAGTTTCTTGGAAACAAACAGATAAATACCAGTTACAATACCTACGATTACTGCTGCAACAACACTAAGCAGTGCGCCATAACCGATCTGTGGCTGGCTTGTGCTTCCTGCAGATCCAAAGATAATATTGTAAATGTATAAGAACATTACCATAGAACGGTTGCCAGGTCCTCCATTTGTCAGAACCATGATTGCCTCATAATCCTTAAATGCTCCAGTGATCGCAAGCATTAAAACAACCTTTAATACCGGTGCCAGCATTGGAAGTGTAATGCGGAAGAAGGTCTGCACGCCAGTTGCACCATCGATCTTTGCACTCTCGTAAACATCCTCAGAAATACCAGTCATACCAGTGATAAAATACAGCATGTAGTTACCAAAACCACCCCAAATTGCAAGGATCGTAACGGCTACCATAACAACACTCGGACTGTTCAACCACTTTATCGGAGAATCAATCATATGCATGTTCTGAAGCATAGAGTTTAAAATACCATTCTTTGTTGCAAAGATAAATCCAAAAATCATACCTGCAATAGATGTACTGATGATAGTCGGCATGAAATAGATTCCTCTAAATACTGAAGAACCTCTTAATTTCTGGTTTAATAAAACTGCCATCAACAGAGCTAACGGAATGATGAAAATCAGCTTATAGAATGCATATTCAAATGTATGCATAACACTATTCCAGAAAACCTTATCATTCAGCATACGCTCAAAGTTTTTCCATCCGGTAAATGTAGACTTGAAACCATTGTAGTCACATGCTACATAGCGGAAAATCCAGATAAACGGATAGATAGAACACAGGCAAAGAAAAAATACTGCCGGTGCCAGCATAAGTGCTGCTGAAAAACTTCCACTACTTTTCGCTTTCTGGAACTTTTGTGAAAAAGTCATTTTTTTCTGGCTCATAAAATCCTCCTTTTTTTCTTAGTTCACATTTTTTACATCCCGTGAATAAATGCGATAAGAAAGGGAAAGCCGTCTCCTTATTTTTTTCGGAAACAGCCTTCCCATTTTATTCAGATGCCACTATAGGCTGTCTGTTTCTTATTTGTCAAGATAGATTGCAGTTCCATCACTTGGATGAAGCGGATCATAATCCTCAATTACAAGTCTCTTAACGCTGCCAGACTCGATATCTGCATCATATGCCTCATTGTAACGGGTATTCAGATCTTCGATTGCATCGTCAACATCAACATAACCCATGATTGCATTCCACATAACAGTTCTGTAATCATCACCTGTCAGGTTAATTGTCGGTACTGCCGGGTATACAGACTCATAGTCAAGTAAAGAGAAATCTGCCAGACGGCCGATCTTAGACTTATCGATCTTCTCATCCATATAAGAAGTAATCGGCAGACAGTAACCATTCTCTAAGTATCCCTTTAAAAATTCCTCAGACTGGAAGTACTGAATTACCTTCCAAGCCTCATCTGGATGCTCACTGGAAGACATGATTGCATAGCCCTTAGATGGTGTTGTCTGAAGTGCACCCTTGATCTCGCCGTCAAGAGACGGAACCTCTGCTACGCCCCACTCAAAGTCTTCGATTGGCAGCTGGCTGGTGAATACACCTGCCTCCTGAGAAGCGTTGCCCCACAGTGCAAACTCGCCTTCTGCAAATAATGCTCTCATGTTATCAACGCCCTGCTGATCCGGGTAAGCAATCTCCTCATCGATAAATCTCTTGCCCTTCTCAAGGATTTCCTTGTAGCCGCTGAAATCAAACTTGCCATTTACATAGTCATAGTAATAAATACCAGATACCTGAGCCATCATCTCAAGCTGACGCTCAAATGGAGAAGATGAAGTAAATCCGATTCCATAATACTCGCCGTTTCCATCCTCAGTGATCTTCTTTGCCATATCAATGTACTCGTCAAGTGTCTTCGGAATTTCTGTATATCCGCTCTTCTCTAACAGATCCTTATTGTACTCAATACGAACACCAGATCTCATACCAGAATATACCCAGTACAGATTGCCATCCATGTAGTTTAAGCCCTCATATGCATGCTCATATGGCTCGTTAACCTTCTGGTACTCCTCATCTGCATCAATGTAATCGTTTAACGGAACAAGCATATCGTTATCTACGAAATTCTTTAATGTTACGCTCTGTCCGATAATATCCGGTGCTGTACCGCCTGTGTAAGCAAGAGAAATCATATTCTCATAATCATCTGTGATGATCTGCATATCAATGTAGATATTGTCTGTATTCTCCTTGTTGTACTTTTCTACCATCTCAGTCATGTACTCGCTGTCATGGCGGTCATTTACCCAGTAAGTGATGGTAGTTACATCATCTGCCATTGCCGGAACTACGCCGATCGTACCCATTGCCATTGCTGCACAAAGTGCAAGACTCATACCTCTTCTTTTCATTAGAAAGTCCTCCTTAAATTCCTTTACAGCTTATCCAGTTTCACAATAAAACTCGGATTGCTGTTTGCTATGGTTATGTTTTATCATGAATTATAACAATTTTCAACGTCATTTTTCATGTATTATGTAACACTTTCCATCATGTGACATTTTTCAATTATTCATATTGTTATATGGCACCCATGATTTGACTTACGTTTAAAAGTTGCTTTTCTGCTTTATTCATGTTAAAATAGCATCAGTATGTGTGCGTAACAAACATAAAGTACCAAAAATTTCAAAATAAGGAGGAACTTTCATGGAATCCATTTCTATCCGGGTTCTGCTTGCCGATGATGAGGCTGCCATTCGAAACGGGCTCCAAAATGCCATTCCCTGGGAGCAATATCATGCTAAGGTAGTAGCTGTTGCTTCTAACGGCCAGGAAGCACTTGATTTAATCAGAAGCTATCTCCCGGATCTTGTTATAATTGATATTAAAATGCCTCAAATTGATGGACTTGAGGTAATCCGCCAAACTAAAGCTGCAGGAATCACCTGTCGTTTTTTAATTTTAAGCGGATATGACGATTTTTACCTTGCACAAAAAGCAATTCGCTATGGTGCAAACGGCTATTTTTTAAAACCGTTAAAGATTGAAGAATTTAAGGATGAGCTATCTCGTCAATATGCTGAGATTCTCTCAAATCATCATTCTTCTTCTGCTGCTAAAAATTTAGATGAATTAATGGAAAGTTCTAAAATTTTCTTTTTGAATCAGCTTTTATTAAATGAGATTCGCGATGACAGTGACATAAAACGGCGCTGCACGATGCTTTCTCTTACGCTGTTTGATAATCCGTATCGCGTTATTGTCTGTTCAGCAGCAACCTCAAGTGACAAGCTCTTGCATGCGCTTAAACTGGCAAAGCCTCTATTTATCAGTGCTTTTTCTGACCAGTCTATTGAAGCCTGGATTCTTCGTGAAAAGCAGCTTGTACTTCTTATTTCTGAAGCTCAAAATAAGGAGCTTTGTGCAATCCGAGAACCTATTGCAAGCATACTTTGCCATTTAAAGCAGCAAACTGGTATCCGTTTTTATACTGCTATCAGTACACTTGCCGATCAGACTGAACAAGCTGCTGCCGCTTACACAGACGCACTTCGCGCATTATCTTATCACATATATGAACGTGAAAATGATGTATATGACGATACCATGGTCTGCCACCAAAAGCCTTCATTTTCTCCTTCATCAATTGCATATGATCCAATGATTACCTGCATTGAGCACAATGATCCTGATGAAATAAAAAGATGTTGTGCCCAATTTGTACATTCGCTCTTTTTTACACAACTGCCTCCGCCTGATTTTATCCGCGGCATGTGTATTCACGTACTGACAAACATCCGTGTGCGCTTTCTTGCAAAACACACAGAACTTTCACCAGAAGAGCCTATACGCCCAGATGATGTGCTGTTATGTCACACAATCACAGAACTAATTGAATGGCTGACAGCTGGTTTTCTGTCGCTTTCAGAAAGCTATAAACGGCAAAAGAAATCCTCAGATCCTATTATTGAAACTGCCAAAGAATATATAAAAAATCATATCAGCAGTAATTTAAAAGCAAAGGATGTAGCTGCCACTGTCAACTTAAGTGAATCTTATTTTACGATTTACTTTAAAACAAAAACCGGACAAAATTTCCGTGATTACGTACTGAATGCCCGAACAGATCTTGCCAAAAAGCTTCTTTTAGAGCAGCGGCTTAGTATCAGCGAAATTGCCTATGCGACCGGCTATCAAGACTACCGCTCTTTCTCAAGAGCTTTTAAAAATGTCACTGGAATTTCTCCTTCTGACTATCAAAACCGATAGTACAGACCACAATACAACATTTTTATATGACGATGAAACAATTGAAAAAATTTATTGATCATTTTCGGCCCTCACGCCATATCATGATAAAAAGTTGGTTTGCCACTACATTTATTGTTGTGGCAAGCCTGCTTTTCATCAGCCTGGGGTCACAAATCTTTTTACGAAATTACTTTTTATCACACGCACTGACACGTGCTGAAAATAACACAGCCAGCACGGCGCAGGCATTTGAAGGTGCACTTTCTTCTATCACAACGAGATTTGTTGATATTTGCGGAACAACTGAATTTAAGAACAAGTTTTCACGAATACGCCGCTGCAAAAATGAAGATTACACTAAACTTAACAGTGATCTTCAGGATACACTTCATGATCTGTATGTATCATATTCATTTATTCGTTCTGCCTTAATTACAAGCAAAACAGGAATGGTTTATCACCGCTTTAGTGAAAAGCTTTTTACAACTACTGACTATACACTTGGAAATCAAGCTGAATCCATATGCGGTATAACTATACTTCCTGCGCAGACGAGCCCTTTTTTAGATCAGCAGACTGTAATTCCTATTGCCATTCCTCTCACTTATATGGAAAATACGACCATTGTGATTGTAGCAGACAGCGTTGAATCGTCTGATGCCATTTTATTTCTCTTACTTGATGCGGAAATGGTTCGCGATTTTCTTCACACCTATAGTAATCGAAGCTTAGAAGGATCTTACTATCTGCTTGACTCCGGTAATCTTATCGCAGATGCCTCAAGAACTAATACAAAATTGCCTGACAGTGATGTATTTCGTCCTCTGCCAAATCGCAAGGATGCCCTTACAATTAAGCAAAAAGATGCTTATCTGATTTTAAACCGAATTGGAAACAGATCGCTGTGTCTGGCCAATTTAATTTCAATGGATCAGCTGCTGTCATCACTTCACACTATTCAGTCTTATCTGTATCTTGCTATTTTAGTTGTACTTTTGACAATCACTGTTGGTACACTGATTGCCTCCAATCTGATTACCAGATCACTCTCAAAATTGATCAGTGCTGTGTCTGCTATTGAAAATCAGACTTATGATTCAAGTCAGATTTTAACCCAGTCAGATGAACTTGGTCAGCTAAGTAAATCGCTTGATTCCATGTATCAGACAATTCAGCAACAAATCGAACAGATTAAGCAGGAGCGTCAAGCCAAATACAATGCTGAGATACGACTTTTTTCAGAGCAGATCAATCCACATTTTCTATATAACACGCTTGAATATATCAATATGGAAGTCTACAGCAATCACACTAAAAATGCCTCCATGATGATTCAAAATTTAGCTGACTTTATGCGAATTGGTCTTAATTTTGGAGGCGAGCTGATTTCAATCTCAAAGGAACTTGCACACGTTCAGGCCTATGTCAATATCATGAATTACCGTTTTAGCCATAAGATATGCTTTACAAGCGACATTCCAAAGGAACTGCTCTCCTATGAAATATTAAAAATCATTCTTCAGCCGCTTGTTGAAAACTCTATTCGTCATGGTTTTGGACTTGACAACAGTTCTAGCTATCTCGATGTTCCATCCATAAAAATTGAAGTTTACCGTGATGATCCATGGCTATATCTTCGTGTGATTGACAATGGCTCAGGAATTGATATTGAAAGAGCGACACAAATTTTACACACAGGTACAGACGGACAAAAGCATGTTGGTCTTAATAATGTCTATCAAAGACTCGTATTTTTCTACGGAGAAACGGTCAAAATCACCTTTTCTTCTATTCCATATTATGAAAATATTGTACAGATCAGGATCCCCTTTATTTATCCGATTCCTGATTTTGAGGAGGAACATCATTGAAACAAAATAATACAAATAAAACCTTTAAAACTGAGCTTGAAAAATTAAAACAGATGAGCATTGAAGATCGTCTATGGTATATCTGGGAATATTATAAGCTCCAGATTTTTGCATTTTTTCTAGTCATATTTCTCTTATATGAAGCAGGCACATGCATTTACCGTAACCTTCAGGATACCATGCTTTACTGCGTAACAGTAAATGAAACAAGTCTTCTCTCCTCTGATTTTTCTGTTGTTCAAAAGGAATTTGAAGAAAAAAATGGCTTTGACAAAACTTGGAAGGAAAACACTATTTTTGACTGTTCTTTATCTGTTGATGACAGCAACAAAGAAGTTTATGACCAGTATTATAACACTGCATCAAACATTAAGTTAACCTCGCTTCTTGCAACCGATACGGTAGACGTTTTAATTACAGTTCCACAAATGTTTTCTTACTACACGGCACAAAATGCCTGCCTTGATCTTTCTTCTTTTCTTTCTGAAGATTTATATGAAAAACTTGAAAAGGAAAATCGTCTTTTAACAGCTGTTGACGGCGGTGGAAATAAAATCTGTACTGGAATTTCACTAGATGACAGTTACCTTTCGTCTAAACTTCCTCTCTCAGACGAATCCTCTCTTTCTGTCTGCACTGACAAAAATCATCCAGATGTTATTCAGGATTTTATAACATATTGTATTTGGGGAAAATAATTATAAAATCTGTTGTATTTTCCCTGAAAAGTGTCCTGTCATTTGTCAATTTTTATGGTATACTTAACATAAAGGATTTTTATCCAGATTAAAATTTACGGAGGTTTCACTATGTTTGTACACAACAATACGGTAACTGCTACACCATGTGAGCCAGGTGTTTCCCGCAAGGTAATGGCTTATAACGATCAGGTTATGATGTGCGAAATCACATTTGAAAAGGGAGCTAAGGGTAATTTCCACACTCATCCACACGTTCAGACTACTTACATCGTAAAGGGAAGTTTCGCCTTCACAATTGATGGAGAAACTCAGGTGGTAAACGCAGGTGACAGCATTTTAATGCCGTCCAATAGTCTTCACGGATGTGAATGTCTTGAGGCTGGTGTTCTGTGCGATGTTTTTACACCAATGCGTGAGGATTTCATCAAGAAATAAGGATCAATTTTTAATAAAGAGAAAGGATAACGCCATGAAAGAATATATTGAAAATGTTCTGGCTCCAAAGCTCCAGGGTGATGGCGGCTGGGTCGAGTTCGTCTCCTATGAAAATAAAAAACTGACTCTGATCTTCCGCGGCGAGTGTTCTAAATGTCTGATTTTAAACCGCTGCGTAGACTGGATTGCCCAGCAAATCAAAGAGGCAAAGGGTGAAACTGTTGAGATCACTGCTGTCCGCAAGAAGCCATTCTTCTGGGACAATAACTAATTAGATAAGAGAGGATTTTACTATGGCTCATGTAAAAGTTGTCCGCCGCAGTATGAGACCGGAGGAATGGACTGACCTTCGTTTTGTATGGCTGCAGCGCGGCATTTATGAAGAGAAATTTGAAATTACAGATCTTGAGATTCGCGATGCCAGACAGATTTCAGAAGATCAATACGAATATTATTCTGATGAATATCGTCCGTTAAAGAAAGACGACATGTATTTCACCCCAGATGGAACTGCCTTTATCCGCGGCCATGTGCAGATTCCAGCACATATGAAGGGAAAAAACATCTACTTTACACTTCATACAGCAGCTGAGATGATCGTTAAAATTAATGGAAAGTATGTTGGCGGCGTTGACCCGAACCGTGAACGCATCCTGCTTAATCCATATATTGATTCTGACGATCTTACAATTGAGATTGAAGCATATAACCGTTCTAAGCCGGATGACGAGAGAAACCCTGCTTCTCTTGCACATCGTGGCTGCCGCCAGATCTTCGAGGGAGCTTATCTTTCAACTATCCGTGATAATGTACAGTCTCTTGTTTATGACTATATCTTATTTATGGATATCGCTCACAGCGAGTATTTTAATGAAGACTACCGCAAATTTTTGTTCCGTGAACTGAGCAAGGCGCTTGACTTCATTGATTTTGACACCTATGAAGGCGTTGATCAGGCTGCTGAGTATGTAGAAAAGAATATCTACTCTAACACGGACTTCAAAGGCAGCGGTGATGTTGCTTTAGTTGGTCATTCTCATCTTGATATAGCTTATTATTGGCGCCGTATCCATGCTGTACATAAAAATGCAAGAACTATTCTTATTCAGCTTCGTCTTATGAATCAATATCCAGAGTTTAAATATACTCACACACAGGCATACACCTATGAAACACTGGAAAAGTATTATCCAGAACTGTTTGCTGAATTAAAGGAAAAGATTGCAGCTGGTCAGTTTGAACCTGTTGGTGCTATGTATGTTGAGCCTGACTGTAATATTCCGTCTGCTGAGAGTTTAATTCGTCAGTGTCTGTATGGACAGATGTACTTCAGAAAGGCATTTGGACGCACCATAGACAATGCATGGCTTCCAGATGTTTTTGGAAACAGCTGGATTCTTCCTCAGATCTTAAAAAAGAGTGGTGTTGATTACTTTGTTTCTAACAAGATGTCCACTTGGAACGATACAAACCGTTTCCCACACAACAACTTTATCTGGAAGGGTATCGACGGAAGCAGCGTATATGCCTGCGTTCCTCCGACACACTTTATTACCTGGAACATGCCAAGTCAGATTCAGGAAAACTGGGAAGCTTATCAGGATAAGGAAACTGGCGGCCAAACACTAAATATGTATGGCTACGGAGACGGTGGTTCTGGATGTACCGAGGAAATGCTTGAAATGATTCGTCGTTTTGACAAGGTTTCTGTTATGCCAAAAATCGAAGTCACTGGCGGTGACGCATTCCTTCATAAGAATTTAAAAGATAACACCAACTTAGCTACTTGGGATGGCGAGCTGTATCTTGAGATGCACCGTGGTACCTTCACTACAAAGTCTAATTTAAAAAAGGCAAACCGCACTCTTGAATTTAAGCTTCGTGAGACCGAGCTTCGCGCTGCTCTCGCATCCTTAACTGGCACTTCTTATCCATCTGAGGAACTTACAGAGTGCTACAAGAAGTTCTTATTAAATCAGTTCCACGATATCCTGCCAGGTTCTCATATTCATCCAGTATATGAGGATGCAATGAATGATTATCGCAGCGTTTCCGAGCGTCTTGATGCAATGCTTGCTTTAACTGCTGGCAATGAATATTTCAACTCATTAAACTTCACTCGTTCTTCAATTACCTTCATTGAAGATGAAAACGGAGCTATTACTCGTCACGGTGTAAAGGGATTCTGGAGCATTCCTACACTTGCCGGTCTTAGTACTGGCACTGTCGCAGCTCTTCCATCCAAGGAAAACTGGCTGAGCACTGAATTTTGTGACAAGTGTGATTGTCTTGTTTTAGAAACTCCTTACTACCGCGCAAAACTTTCAAGCGATGGAAGCTTTGTAAGTCTGTACGATAAAGAGCTTGACCGCGAGTGGGTTAAGGAAGGCTGTGGCTTTAACAAACTTCATTTGTATGCCGATAACCCAGGTGTTTATGATGCATGGGATATCCTGCCAAATTATAAAGATGTTCAGGTCGCTTTAAACGTAGACAAGCCACTTGCTCTTGTATCTTCTGATGGTTCCTCTGCTGAATTTGCTGTTACTTTCACAACAGAAAAGAGTACCTGGAAGATGATTCTTCGCTTCTTTGCTGATTCTCGTGCAATCGAAGTTGAAAACGTCGTAGACTGGGATGAGAAGCATAAGCTCGTGAAAGTAAACTTTGGACCAGACGTCCTGACAAGAGAGCTCGTTTGTGATACAAGTGCCGGCTTTGTAAAACGTGATCTTACAAAGAACACCTCCTGGCAGCAGGCTCGCTTTGAGGTTTGCCATCATAAGTGGTGTGATATGTCTGAAAGCGGAAGCGGTATTGCAATCATTAACGAGGGCAAATATGGCGTTGGCCTTGAAAAAGATGAGATCTCCTTAAGTCTTCTTCGTGCAACTATCCGCCCTGATATCACATCTGATATCGGTCATCATGACTTCTGCTACACAATCCTTCCGCACAGCGGTGATGCTGTAGAGGCACAGGTAAATAAGACTGCTATTGAATATAATGTTCCTCTTTGCAAGTCAAATGTCACTGTTCCTGCTGCTCTTCGTGACACCTTAAACAACTGTGGACTTTATCTGCAGGCAATGAAGCGTTCTGAGGACGGACAGTATCTGATTCTTCGTCTGTCAGAGCAGGATGGACGCCGTGGAAAGATTGCTTTCCCATTTGAGGTACAGACTATGAATCTCATCGAGGATATCGAAGGCAGTACCAAGGTTGTCTCCTATCATCCATTTGAGCTTATTACTGTTGCAGTAAAGCCAGAGGATCTGTAAAGGTTAGCTTATCAACTATAATTGTTGCAAAGATTACAGTTTACGCATTATGTGACGAAGCCCTTCGGTACAATGGTTTCGTCTTAGGGCATACTGCTAATATTTGTCTATAAAAAAGAGGCTGTGCATAAAAATGCGCAGTCTCTTTTTTTATAGACAAACAGTTTCATCCATGATACAATAATTATAAGAAAATAGTGCCTTTAGCGGCACGGAAAAGAGGTTTCTATGGATGATTCGATTAAAACCTATAAATGTCCCAACTGTGGTGCAGCACTTACTTTCGACAGCAAAACCCAGAAACTACACTGTTCTCACTGTGACACCTCAATTGATGTTGAGGCAATGAAAGCTCTAAGCGACACACCTTCCAGTACTGATCAGGATAATGCATGCTGGAATACGTCTAACGCCGGATCTAACTGGTCTTCTGGTGAACAGCAAGGTATGCGCAGCTATCACTGCCCTACATGTGGTGCAGAACTTGTCACTGATGAGACAACAGCTGCTTCTACCTGTGCCTACTGTGGTTCTCCTGTCGTATTGTCTGACCATTTAAGTGGTGCTAAGCGCCCTAATTACGTGATTCCTTTTAAGGTCGACAAAAAAACAGCAAAGGAAACACTAAAAAACTTTTATAAGGGAAAGATTTTCCTTCCGCGTGCTTTTTCTGCTGAAAACCATCTTGAAGAAATCAGCGGTATTTACGTTCCTTTCTGGCTTTACAGCTGTGAATCCAAGGGAAGCTTTTCCTTTGATGCGACACGCACACATCATTACACAGACGGTGATTATGATGTCACCGAAACAGAACATTATCTTGTTCTGCGTGATGGCGAAGCTCGTTTTAACAACATTCCTGTTGATGGCTCATCGAAGATGGATGATGCCTACATGGATGCGATTGAGCCATTTGATTACAGCGCTATCACTGATTTTCATACTGATTATCTGCCAGGCTATGCAGCACAAACTTATGATGAGGATGCTACTGCATGCGCACCGCGCGCAACAGCTCGCGTAAAAAACACAACAATTGCAGCTATCCGCAGAACATGCGACTACACAACGCTGACACCACGTACCAGCAAAATCAGCACCACACAAAACAGCGTTGACTATGCACTCCTTCCTGTCTGGATGCTGACAACTAACTGGCATGGCAAATCCTACCATTTTGCCATCAATGGACAAACCGGCAAGCTGATTGGTGATCTTCCGATTGATAAGGGACGTCTCTTTGGACTTCTCGCCGGTATCACGATTCCGCTCGGCATTCTGCTGAAGCTGTTTATCTTTTAATTTGTCGTTGGACGTGAAAGGAGTGATCATATGAACACAATCTTACATAAAAAACACAGCAAGCGATCGTTATTTGCTGTACTGTGCACTTTCTTATTATGCATCAGCTTAACACTTCCTGTTCTTGCCAGTGCTAAGGTTGACCTTGCCAGCATTGAAGTTGCTAATAAATCTGAGATTTTAGGTGATGTCTATGATGGTGCCGGACTTCTCTCATCAGATCAAATCACTGCATTATCTAATAAATTGGCAGCAATTGAACAGCAGTATCAATGTGATGTTGTTGTCTTTACATTAAAAGATACAAATGGCTATGATGTGCGTAATTACGTTGAAGCAATCTATACGCAATGTGGTTACGGCTACGGAGACGGTCATGATGGTATTATCTTTGCAGTCAGTATGGCTGAGCGCGACTGGCAGCTTTTAACATACGGCTATGGATTAACCGCAGTCAGCAATGAATACGGTTTTGACTACATCTCCAGTCGTGTTACTTCGAAGCTTTCTGATGGTGATTACTATGATGCTTTTACCACTTTTGCTGATCTGAGCGAAGCCTTTTTAAAGGAAGCGCGTGAGGGAACACCTTACAGTGATGATAATCCGGCAAAACTTACCTTCTTATCTCGCGCTTTGCCATATCTGATGTCATTTGGCATTGCATTTATAGTTGCACTTATCATTTGTAGTGTAAAGGTTGCCTCTATGAAGACAGCTGTTAAGAAAACTAGCGCTGCAGATTATATGGAACCTGGAAGTTTTCATCTTACAAAGAAACGTGATTATTATCTTTATACCACTACACAGCGTGTAAAGCGAGAGAAAAATGACAGCTCTTCTAGCAGTGGCAGCAGTGGCGGCGGAAGCACTGACAGCAACGGTTTTGGCGGTGGAGGTGGCAAATTCTAATCGTCAAACCAAAACTCCCGAGTAAGTTGCACATACAAAAAAGCAGGACCTGTATGGATTTATCTCCATTTGCAGGTACCTGCTTTTTTATAGTCAAGCGGATATTCGCAATCCGCTTCGCTACTTGCTCATAACCAAATAACTGCTTCGCAGTTTATCAGGAGGGGCTTGTACCCCTCCTGATACAAGGAAGTCCCCTGCTTATTGCTCTTCGCAATTGAAGCAGGGGACTTCCTTGATTTGTTAATTTTCTTCTGTATCCTCAAGCGGATCTTCTAACGGATCAATATTCTCTGGAATGATTGTCTCTGCCGTTCCAACATTCTTAGATTTTCTTCCCTGCTGTAGCTGCTGCTCCTCTAATAGAGCCTTCATCTTTTCCTTCTCCTGCTGTCTTTCTGACCAAGCTTCGAAATCATCAATACTATACTTTTGCTCATACTCCTCAAAGTAACGCTTATATTCAGTATTTCTCATCTCACGCACGCTCTTTAAATACTCATGCGTATCAAAGTTTCTGGACTCAAGCTCAATCATCGCTACAGCAACATTGGAACAGTGATCTGATACTCTCTCAATGTTTGTCAACAAATCGTTAAATGCAAAGCCCTGTGAAATTCCACATTTTCCAGACTGCAAACGATCTACATGACGCATTTTTAGTTCATCACATAACATACCAATAAGCTCACGAAGCGGCTCGATTCTAGCTGCCATCTGTAAGTCATCACGGCTAAAAGCCTGAACTGTACTTGTAACAATCTCCTTCATTGCGGCAATTAGGACATTTAATTCATATCGCGCTTCATCTGAAAAGACAATCTTCTTATCATAAAGTTCCTTTGCAGTTCTGGCAACATTCAGTGCATGATCTCCCATACGCTCAAAGTCACTGATTGTATGCAAAAATTTGGATACCTGTTTAGTCTGATCTCCGCTTAATTCTTTTCCAGTCAGCTGCATCAAATATGTTCCAAGCTTATCCTCATACTTATCAATCAGCACTTCTTTTTCTTCAATCTTTTGATATTTCTCATCAGAATATTTTTTCAGAAGGCTCACTGATCTTGATAAATTCTTACGCGCCTTTCTCGCCATACCATTCATTGCAGTATGACTCTGCGCAATTGCGATTGCCGGATAATTTAAGAAACGTTCCTCAAGAAGATCAAAATCCTTTTGCTCATCAAGATCTTCCTCGTCATCCTTGATTAAAATGTAAACAAGCTTCTCAATGTATTTAATAAATGGTGACAAAATACAAATTGTTGCTGCACGGAAAACTGTATTCATCAGCGCAATATATACTGGCGTCATTACAACATTCATGAATTTAAAATGGAAAATTGCATTTAATGTGTAGAACACAATTGACCAGAACAGCATACCAAATAAATCGTTCAGCAAATAGATAAGAGCTGTACGTTTACCATTTTTATTTGTACCGATTGCAGACATTAAAACTGGACATGCTGCACCGACACCAATACCCATAACAATCGGAAGTGCTACTGCAAAGCTGATTCCTCCTGTTACAGACAGTGCCTGCAAAATACCAACTGATGCAGATGCACTCTGTAAAACTGCTGTGAAAAGAATACCAACTAAAATTCCAGCTGCCGGATTTGTAAACATTGTCAGCATGCTTCTAAATGTCTCACTATCCTTAAGTGGTGCTACAGCTCCACTCATTGTCTGCATACCAAACATTAAAATTGCAAAACCAAGCATAATCTCACCGACATGGCGATAGCTGTCCTTTTTCATAACCATACGGAAAATAATACCGATAATGGCAACAACTGCTGAAATAGTTGCTGTTGAAAGAAGCTGTGCAATGCCGCCTGATCCCTCAATATAGGACAGACAGAGGATCCAGCCAGTTACACTCGTTCCGATATTTGCGCCCATGATAATACCAATTGACTGCGCAACCTTCATCATACCAGAATTTACGAATCCGACAACCATAACTGTTGTCGCCGATGAAGACTGAATAATTGCCGTTACTGCTGTTCCAAGCAATATTCCCTTTAGAGGGGTACTGGTAAGCTTATACAAAATCAGCTCCAGCTTGTTGCCTGCCACCTTTTTCAGGCTATCGCCCATGACCGACATGCCATAAAGGAATAGCGCTACGCCACTTAACAGTGACAATATGGATGTTACTCCCATGTTTACCTCTCATTCTTTTGACTTAGCACATTTTGTGCCTAAGCCTCTGATTTACTTGTTCGACGATTTTTACATAAGTTTTACTTTCTTTTTACTCGCAGAACAATTCCAGTATATCAAGTATCTGTCGAAAATGGAACTAGCAAAATGACAAAAAATACAATATTTTGCTATTTATTTTGCAAAATATAAGAAATAGCTTCATCAATGTTATCACTCAGGCGATTATCTGACACACCAACCACATGAAACATACATGTATTTACCGGTAATAGCACCTTTTGTGCTGTACAAGATGCAACTGCCTGTGCCATCTTTGGTGTTATCTCGCCAAGCAGCGCATCTGCTGCAATGATTCCAATTGGTCCTACTACAAAATCAGCTCCTGACGTATTGACAACTACTGGATTTTCTCCTGTCGCTGCCTTCACAGCACCTGCCTTCATCATTGCTGATGTTGCCATCGCATTTGTGCCAACTGCAATCAGTTCCTTTGGATCACCTCCAGACTTAATCCATTTGTCAATAAATGCACTTCCCATACGGCCACCCTGACCATCAATTACTACAATTTTCATATTCTTTCACCTGCCAATTTTTCTAACTAGTCAAGCGGATATTCGCAATCCGCTTCGCTACTTGCTCATAACCAAATAACTGCTTCGCAGTTTATCAGGAGGGGCTTATACCCCTCCTGATACAAGGAAGTCCCCACCCACTGCTTATTGCTCTTCGCAATTGAAGCGGGGGACTTCCTTGATTTGTTAAAAAATACGTTATAAGTATACCACAAATCATCCATTAACGCTCCACCTTTTTTATGCATATTCTAATCACAAACAGCTCTCTGAGGTTTTCCATGAACAATTTTTCTGTAAACAATTCTTTAGTAAAAAGCAAACTAAAAACAGGTCTTCTTCACCTCGTTATTCTTGCTTTCTCTATTTTGATCTGCTCCCTTATAGGCTGCTCTTCTTCAAAAAATGATGCTCATTCAACTGCATCATCAACTGAAAATAACAAGGAGCTTACTCCTGTAACATTAAATGAAGTTGCTCACTCTATCTTTTACGCACCGCAATATACTGCCATTGAACTTGGTTATTTTGAAGAGGAAGGTATTTTGCTGACACTCGACACCGGTTTTGGCGCTGATAAAACAATGACTGCTCTCATTTCCGGAAATGCTGATATCGGTTTTATGGGCAGTGAAGCCAGTATTTATACGTATAAAGAAGGTAATGAGGATTTTGCTATCAATTTTGCCCAGCTTACACAACGGGCTGGAAACTTTCTTGTCAGCCGAGAACAATATGATAGTTTTTCTTGGTCACAATTAAAGGGATCAACTGTAATTGGAGGCAGAAAAGGCGGTATGCCAGAGATGGTTTTTGAATATATCTTAAAGAAAAACGGATTAACTCCGCAAAAAGATGTGACGATAATACAAAATATTGATTTTGGTTCTACAGCTGCAGCTTTTTCGTCTGACATATCTCTAAGCGATTATACTGTCGAATTTGAACCACATGCAACGCTTCTTGAGCTGTCTGGTGATGGATATGTAGCGGCATCTCTAGGAGTTGATTCAGGGTACGTTCCATATACCGCCTACAGCGCCCGAAAAAGCTTTTTAAAGGCCCACCCTGATACAATACAGCATTTTACAAATGCTATTCAAAAAGGGCTTGAATATGTCAATTCTCACAGTGCAGCGGAGATTGCAAACGTCATTGCACCTCAATTTCCAGAAACAGATATCAAAACAATTACCATCATTGTAAATCGTTATCTTGAGCAGGATACTTGGAAAAATGATACCATATTCACAAAGGAAAGCTTTGATCTGCTTCAGGATATCCTGCTTGATGCTGGGGAGCTTGAACAAAAAGTGCCTTACGATGATCTCGTAACCACAACATACGCCAAAAATGCTGTCACAAAATTTGAATAGCATCATAAATAATTCTTAATAAATGGCGTCTTTCCTTTGCTTTACAATTTGATTAAAGTATGATATTTTATAAGTAACGCTAACAGAAAAGAGAAGCTTGTATGAAACGATTCAATATGCTGCACTGGGCAGCCTTTATATTAATTATCATTGCTCTACTCTGGCTGACCATCAGCTATTACTCACTGCGGGTTATTCCTTCCTATGCTTTTTTAGTTTTATTTTCCGGAGTTTTTTTATTAATTCTGGCAGAATACAGACGATCTAAAAAAAAGTAAGCACCATGGTGCTTACTTTTTTAATTACGATTTTCCCTCTTCGTCCAAATGAACTGTCGGAAGATTCCATCTTAGCTGTGCCGCTAATGCTCTAATTACAAGCACTGCAATTGCTCCCACTATCATAGATATATTTAGCGAAATGTTCAATTTTCTATAAAAAATAACGCAGATCACTGCACCAACAATACATGCTGTCGCATAAATATGCTTTTGAAAAATGTATGGAATTGACTCTGACATCATATCTCTTAGCAATCCGCCTCCAACACCAGTAATGGTACCGACAAACACAAGCAGGAAGTTGCCTGCATCAGGCCTCGTTGCCAGCGCCACCTCAATACCAATTACAGTAAAAATTGCAAGACCTAGCGTATCCATTACAAAAAGTACAAGACTATACATCTCACGAAAACCTACATGTGTCTGCTTTTTCTTATTTGCATAATGAATTACTATAAATGTGAGAATAGCCGTGACTGCCGCTATTAAAACATCTGTCGAATTGGTAAACATTCTCGGTGGATTTATTCCCAGTACAATATCTCTTGTCATGCCGCCTCCAGTGGCTGTGACAACTCCAAGCACGCAAACACCAAACAAATCCATTTTCTTTCGTATGCCAACCATCGCACCTGAGATTGAAAATGCGATAGTTCCAACCACATCCAAAATCCAAATAAATACATCCATATTCTTTTTCCCCTTAATAAAAAAAACTCTCTGGCAAACCGTCAGGGAGCTTCGTAAAGATAAGCGCGAGACGGGATTCGAACCCGCGGCCCTCGCCTTGGGAAGGCGATGCTCCACCACTGAGCCACTCGCGCATTCTAAAATGCAAAAAACAATGCCCTGACCTAAAACCAATCAGAAGCATCATCCTCGCAATCATTTATTTCAATTCCATATACCTTCAAAACTGCACACAAACTTTTCATCTCAAACCTATTACCATTTCCTACC
>NZ_JAXWCK010000045.1:0-89441 GCF_037349415.1 Anthropogastromicrobium sp. | reverse complement strand
AGGGCTATCTGGGGAATTAACGACTGTGGAGTGTACAAGAACTTGTGAGTAGACAAAACTTCGGTTCGTCAAAAGCATACACGATGAAGCAGTAAGTAGTGTTCGTGAGAACTACAATTCTCAATATGAGTATATTTACACATATTTTGAGTAGCAGGATGTGCGAATGACTCAAAAAGAACAGAAAAATCAAATCAAAAATCTGCTGGCATGTGCAGAGCGTTTGTTATGCTGTATGACAGAAGTACAGCAGGATATGGACGAAGCAGCAAAGTCAATTAAACAGCAAAAATTACTTTCAGATGAAATCGCGTCAAAACTTGAGAATAAATTAAAAGAATTGCGGGAAGAGACAAAAAATTATACAGATATTTGTGGCGAGACAGGGATAAAAAATCTTATGGAATCTTCTATGTCAGAGGCAAAGCATGTTTTAACAGAACAGCTGCAGCTGATTGAGAAAGAGGAGAGAAGGCTTGCGTATAAGCGTTTTAAGTCCCTGCAGTCGCTAGATCCAGATACAAACGAGCATATTTCGTCATATAAGAATGATCTTAAGGAATTATTGGATGCATATGAAAAAGCACCGTCAGATGAAAAGATAGAGAAAAAATTAGATGCTTACAGTACATTCATGCAGGCACTTGATGAGACAGACAGCGCCAAAGTTATAGCATATATTCTGGAACTGTCGTCTGTATTTGATAATCAGCTGCTTGGAAAGGCATTTGTGGCAAGAACGATTAAAGAAGCATCAAATGAAAGCGATCAGACTGACATTGTAGTGGAAGAAAGTAACGATAAGCCTGCGAAAGATAACGAAGCAGTTGAAGATGCGCAGCTTCTATCAGAGATTGCAGCAGCAAAGCAGCTTCCATTTATTCGTGATGAGGATGTGGCTTGCTATACACTTGAGATTGAAAAAGGAAAAGAAGAGAAAAAAGTTGGAACAAAGAGCTTTTTAAACGAAATTCGTGCAAAGTTTGCAACGGAAAATGGATTGGTTTTAACATGTCTTGATACGTTTGGTGTGCTTTCCATTCAGTTTCTGGCACTCGCAACGAAGAAATCCATGATCACACTTGAAATGTCATTTCGCTACTTATTTGAAAAAGGATATATCAGAATTTATAAAATTCCTGGATTGGATTCTTTTTATTCCCTTTCAGCAAAGGCATGGAAAGCAATGCAGTCAAGAGAAGCACGCAATTATTTAAAAATAAAAGGTATTGTTTATGATAATCAGGCAAAAAATGAAATGAATCTTGATGTGGATGAGGAATCTGTCAATGCAGCATTTGCAAGGCTTGCTTATTTGCGTTTGCTGAATACATTTTATGAGATTATTCAGCCAAATACCTCAATGAAGGAAGCAGTTTTTGATGAGTGTTTTGTGGCTGTATTAAAGGATACATCTTCCATAATTATGATTGGTATTTTCTGGAGCTTAAAGGGAAGTAAGGATGAAGATATTCTTCTTGAAAATATTCGAGAGAGCGTAAATTATGGCACTGATTACGTTATTGTTGCCGGACTAAACAGGGATTATGCAGTTTGCAATGCCGATTATGTAGTAAAAGAAATGACATTTGATCCAAAGTGTGTAATATGCTACGATTTGCTAAAAAACGAATATTTTGAGTATGTGTCAAATGATCCGTTTTCTCCAAAGAAGCTGTTAGAAAAGAAGGAAAATCAATCAGTAAAATTAGAGAGTAAAGTAGAAAACAAAGCAGAAAGTAAGGCAGAGAGTAAAGTAGAAAACAAAGCAGAGAATAAATCAGATGATCAGTTAGAAGGTGAGCTGAAAAGTAAGCTAGAAAGCCAGTCAGAAGATCAGTTAGAATGTCAGTCAGAAAGTCAATTTGAAGATCAATTACCAGATCAGTCAGCAGACTCTTCAAAAGATGAAAAACAAAATGCCTGCATGATGATTGTGGAAGAAAAAATTTACTGTGCTACAGCTTATCTCGATGCTGTAAAGGATACAAATGAACAATATAAAATGCTGTATGAGCAGTTAGCTTACGCAGTCAATGATCCTAAAATGAGATGCTCCTATGATTCTCATAAAATCTTTGCAATGTATCCGCAGAATGAGGATATATTGACAAATTATCTTATGCTGTCTACCTGCCTTCGCAATTTCTTTATGAACCATATTGAATATGATTATGAAATGAAGGCATTATATGAGAACATGAAGAGTATTCCTATGACACAGGCTTATCCTGAGCTGATGAGCGCAGCATATCGCATGGTGCAGTTTAAGGGAAAATTCCATAAGGGAATTGATTGCTACGCCGATTATCGCCTAAGGGATCAGATGAAAATTGAACACCGACTGGAAAATCTGGCAGTGCGTGCAAAGGGATATTATGAAACATACGTGTTAGGTCAGCCTAAAAACCATAAAAACGTAAAGCGCTTTGTTGATACATGGAAATTAGTTTTTGCTGAGGATGGTGAGATGGCATCATATCTTCAGGCAATCATGAATGGCGAATACGAGTATGCGAGTCTGTTTCGTGTAAATTTGCTTATTAATTTTATTAGTGATGGCTGTACAGCCGAATATTCAAATCTTAACCGTGAAAAGTTAGGAAACTATATTAATGACTGTTGGGATAAATCAAAGACGAATGGCGGAACCAAATTTAAGACTAGCAATCTTATGAGCGACCTTAGAAATAACCTGACAAATGCTATGGAAAAGGTCATTGGGATTACATGTGAGTGGATTGATTTGGCATCTGGACGCAGCCGTTCTGAAAATGATGCAGGTGAAAAGCGCTACCGTGAGATAAAAAGTGATCTTAGGGCAGAATTAAAAGCTGCTGAAAAAATCGTTCAAAAGAAGGAAACAGCAGAAGATATTTATGTGCAGGCAGGAAAAGCTGTGCTAGCGCAGACAATAAAAGAGCTTCTGGCAAGATTGGATGGCAGATACAAGGAAGAGTCTCACAAATATTTTTACATAGATTTTTTAAGAGGAAGCGAGGTACTTTTAGACGAGGAATATTTCCCAGATAAGCGGGGAAATTTTGCTGATTTTGAGAAATTGTCACTTCCGGCTCGTATTTTGCGTCATTCTAAGCTTGAGCTGTTAAGTTTTGAGGAAAAGCTTGAGCATATTTTCAAGGAATATGGAGACGACTACGGAGCAGCAGAACAGATTTTAGATTATATGCAAAAAAATAGAAATGCAACAGAAGAATACAATATTCAGGCATCTAAGGAGCAGGCTGGAAAGGATGCTCAAATCCGTCTTAATAACTTTATTGAAAATCTGGAGTTGGCGCAAAGCTATGGACAGATTGAAGAGACAAAGGAAAATAAGAAAGAAAAAATTCAGAAGATCGCAAATGAGTGGTTTGCTTATGCTGATGAGACGAAAAATTATGGCTTCTTCAAACGAATCCTGGAGGAGTACGAGAAAAAACTTCACGAGGACGCAAAGGTGCGCGGAGAGGCACTTCTTCGCGAGGTGGAAGGAATCGAGAATAACGACACGTTAGATGAGTGCCGTAAAAAGCGCATTGCCGCAATAAAAAGCATGATCGAATGTCAAAACTATACAGTGGCAGAGGATCTTTTGTCAAAAATTAATAGTGAAGAGACAGATGAGGAGCGGGAAATTCGAGGCACTGATTATCTGGCAAAGTTTATTGAAGAGTATGACTATAATTATAAGGCAGTTGCTAACAGCAGCAAGAGTCTTAGTGATCTGGCAGTTGTGCGGATTCATAACAAGGACGAAAAGTGGGCAAAGCGCCTTATTGACAACTGGATGAATAACGGACAGGCTTTGGGACAGTATAAGCTGACAGCTCTTCTTGAGGCGCTTGGCTTTTTAGACGCACAGGTAAAGGAGCAGGCAAAGCTTGGAAGAATTGAAAACTATATGGTTACGATTCCTGCTGTAGTAGGAAGAAAAGCAAATTATAAGCATCCGATTGCGGCATTTGGATCGAAGGCACAGACAGAGGGCTTTCGCGTTGCCTGCCTGTTTGGAAAGTATGATGCAGACCGTCTGATTGAAGAATTAAAAAATATCGGAAACAGCAAAAATACACTAGTTCTTCTTGATTATGCGCTGTCACTTCCAGACAGAAGATTATTTGCAAAAAAAATAAAGGCGAGCTTTAGTGATAAGGTCTTTGCAGTCATTGACCGCGTATTATTAATGTTCTTAGTAAACAATTACAGTGTGCAGTTTATCAATCAGATATTGATGTCTGTTATGATGCCATTTTCATATTGTCAGCCGTATGTGTGGGATTCTTCAAAGGTAATGCCTCCGGAGATATTTATCGGAAGACAGGAAGAGCTTGAAAAAATCGAATCACCTTCCGGTGTCAATATTGTTTATGGCGGACGTCAGCTTGGAAAGTCGGCACTTTTAAAAAAGGCAAAAATGGATATTGATTTTGATGAAAATAATAACCGTGCAGTTTACATTGAAATCAAGGGCATGGATTATGAACGAGCAGCTAAAAAGATTTGCTGTGAGCTGTATGATGCAGGTGTTCTAAAAGAAGAAATTGATACGACAGATTGGGATGTACTAGCAAGGGCAATCAAAAAAAGGCTGCTTGACGATAAAGATGAACGTATTCCTTATCTGTTACTTTTGTTAGATGAGGCAGACACATTTATCGAGAGCTGTACAGAAGTAAATTTCAAACCGTTTGATGCTCTAAAAGAAATTCAAAATATTGGAATGGACCGCTTTAAGTTTGTTATTGCAGGTCTTCATAATATTGTGCGTTTTAAGCGCGATGCAGCATTGTCTAATAATAGTGTGATTACGCATTTGAGCTCGATTACGATCAGACCGTTTCACACAAAGGATGCAAGACAGCTTCTCGAGGAGCCGCTTTATTGTCTGGGATTTCGTTTTCCAAAGGAGCGTCAGGCGCTTATATCACTTATTTTAGCAAGCACCAATTATTTTCCAGGATTGATTCAGCTTTATTGTGCGAATTTAATTGAAGCAATGAAAAAGGATGATTATGCCGGATATGATGAAGGGAATACACCAGCCTATGAGGTTACACAAAAGCATATTAAAAAGGTGCTTTCAGATCCATCCTTTATGAATCAGATCCGTGAAAAGTTTGAGATCACGCTTAAGCTTGATGAAGATAACATGTACTATATCATTGCACTTTTGATGGCGTATCTGTATCACCAAAATGCAAACTCAGCAGCTGACAGTGAGGGCTTTTCGGCAGAGGATATCAAAGAGGCGGCAATTGGCGTAGGCATCAATCAGGTTGCCGTTCAGAAAACACAAGTCATTAATGGACTGATGCAGGAGCTTCTTGAGCTTAATATTTTGCGTCATACAGTAAACGAAAAGTATCTGTTCTCACGATACAGCTTCTTCCAGATGATGGGAACATCAGATGAAATTGACAGCCGTTTGCTTGAATACATGGAGAATCAATAACGGGGTGAAACAATGGATAGACTATGGTGGGAAAATATAACAAATACATCACATTTCATTGATCAGATTGTGGAAGCCGTTCAGTCAGGCAGCCATCTGTTTTTACAGCTTCCGCAGTTTGTCCCGTGGTATGAGACAATGAGCGATCTGGTCATATCGAAAATTGAAAGGCAAAACTCAGACCGTTCCCTGAAAATTATTATGGATAGCGGCAAAGATCCGGGGGAATATCTGTTTTATCAATATTGCCGTCAGGAGAAAAGGGCGCAGTATAGGCCAGGAATAGGATATGCGCAGTTTCTTGCAAAAAGCGAAGAGTTAATAATGAACCATTATATCCTCTGGGTAACGCAGGCAGATGCAGCGCAGGCGAAGAAGTGGTACACTTTTCTGGAAGGCTACAGCAAGGCTCTTGGCAAAGGGAAAAAAGGCTGTATATTTTTGATTGAAACAAGAGAAGATGTATCAATTCGTGAACGCGGAAGCATCAAAAGACTTGTTTATGAAAAAGAGATAGCACATTATGACACATATCTTTTTGCGATGCTTGCGGCATCCACGCAAAAGCAGACAGAGGGCTTTCGTCAGTATCTGGCAGAGGCTGTTTCATCTGTTGTGCCAGATGATGCAGAGCTTGCCTGCGCATGTATCAAGAGAGGGCGTACATTTTTAGAGGACCCTGTAAAGACAATTGCGTCAATAAAAAAAGAAACATTTAGAAGCGATGGAACGGCCTTTTGGCCTGACATAAGCGAAAAGCAGATTGCGGAACGGATGTGGGAAGCGCAGATCAAGGTAGTATTTCCTATTATAGAAAAGCAGCGAAGCATTATCGTGGAGCGATACAGAAAAGAAATTGAAGCACTTCTTCCAATTACTGGTGCATACGGCGAAATGTTTTTTGATGCCGAGGATGTGGAAATTGGTGTCTTGTCTCATCTGGTATCATTAGGGAGATTAGTTGTCGCTTTCGAAGATGGGAAAATGATTGCAAGGCTTAGAAATGCAAGAAATACACTGGCACATATTAAGCCTATGACACAGGCTGAAATTGATGAAATTTTGTAAATAAAAAAGCAGCGACCTGATTGAACGCTGCTTTTTGCATTATAAGATTCGTATACGAATAATATTTTCCATTGCCTCTAACTTTTTCTCAAATTCATCATTTACAGGCGCTTCTACATCAAACATTGCATATGCATATTCGCCGCGGCTTTTTGAAACCATATCACTGATGTTAACACCAGCCTCACCAAAAAGAGAAGTCAGCTGACTGATAACATTTGGTCTGTTGTAGTGGCATACACAGATACGTGCTGCCTTTTTGCGATAGCCAAGGCTGCAGGATGGGTAGTTGACAGAGTTTTCAATATTTCCATTTTCAAGATAATCCATAATCTGGTTGACAGCCATAACAGCACAGTTTTCCTCAGATTCTTCAGTTGAAGCACCAAGATGAGGAAGTACAAGAGCACCAGGCATATTTACAACAGCTGGATTCGGGAAGTCTGTAACATAGCGAGAAACCTTGCCGCTTGCAAGAGCATCAGCCATGTCAGCATCATTTACAAGAATATCTCTTGCAAAATTTAAGATCTTGACACCATCCTTCATTTGATCAAAAGCACGCTTATTCAACATACCCTTTGTAGAGTCAAGTGCAGGAACATGGATGGTGATGTAATCACACTGATTATAGATTTCATCATTATCCTTTACGATTGTAATGTGGTGAGAGAGACGAACTGCATTCTGGATGCTTAAATAAGGATCGCAGCCAAAAACCTCCATTCCAAGCTCACTTGCAGCATTTGCAACAAGAACACCGATTGCACCAAGTCCGATTACGCCAAGCTTCTTTCCCTTAATTTCATTTCCAGCAAAAGCCTTCTTTGCCTTCTCAGCTGTCTTTGCAATATTTGGGTCATCCTTATTTTCACGTACCCAGTGACAGCCGCCTGCAATATCACGTGAAGCAAGCATGAGTCCTGCAATAACGAGTTCCTTTACACCATTTGCATTTGCACCTGGTGTATTAAAAACAACAATACCTTTTTTTGCGCAGGAATCAAGCGGAATATTATTTACACCGGCACCGGCACGTCCAATTGCAAGAAGAGAATCAGGAAGTGTCATTTCATGCATAGAAGCACTGCGAAGAAGCACAGCATCAGCATTTTCAATCGAATCAGCGATGCAGTATGTATCATCAAAACGGCTCATTCCGGCATTAGAAATTGGATTTAAGCAATAAACACTTTTCATTTCAAATTCTCCTCCTCAAACTTTTTCATAAATGCAACAAGTGCCTCTACACCTTCCTTTGGCATTGCATTATAGATACTTGCACGCATACCGCCTACAGTGCGATGACCCTTTAAGTTAACAAAACCGGCAGCCTCAGCTTCCTTTACAAATTTGGCATCAAGCTCCTTGTCGCCAGTTACAAATGGAACATTCATTAAAGAACGAGAGGACGGCTCAACTGTACCGTGAAACAGCTTACTAGAATCAAGATAGTCATAGAGGATCTTTGCCTTTTCTACATTTCTTCTTTGCATTTCCTCAAGACCGCCCATTTTCTTAAGCCACTTGAAGACCTTGCCGCAGATATAAATACCATAGCATGGAGGTGTATTGTAAAGAGAATCAGCATCTGCATGGATCTTGTAGCGAAGCATGGTAGGTGTTCCTGGAAGAACATCATCAGTAATAAGGTCTTCACGGATGATTGCAATTACAACACCGGCAGGACCGACATTTTTCTGAACACCGCCGTAAAGCATACCATATTTAGTAACATCAACCGGCTCAGATAAGAAGCAGGAAGAGATATCAGCTACAAGTGTTTTTCCCTTTGTATTTGGAAGTGTGTGGAATTTGGTGCCATAGATAGTGTTGTTTTCACAGATATAAACATAGTCGGCATCGTCATCGATTGGAAGATCAGAACAGTCTGGAATATAAGAAAATGTTTTGTCAGCACTAGAAGCGACAACGTTAACCTCGCCGTAGAGCTCAGCTTCTTTAGCAGCCTTCTTTGCCCACTGACCGGTTACAATATAATCAGCTTTCTTATTTTTCATCAGGTTCATTGGGATCATAGCAAACTGCTGGGATGCACCACCCTGTAAAAATAAAACCTTATAATTGTCCGGAATATTCATCAGTTCACGAAGATCAGCCTCAGCCTCTTTAATGATCGCATCGTAAACCTTAGAACGATGGCTCATCTCCATGACAGACATGCCACTTCCCTGATAGTCAAGCATTTCATCTGCAGCCTCCTGCAGTACCTCCTCTGGCAGCACAGCTGGACCAGCAGAAAAATTATAAACTCTTCCCATAAAGAAACCTCCTTATCACTGCATTAGATATTATCGGGCGGTCAAAGACCGGTGAGATGCAGTGATTCACTATGGTGCTTTACCATATTAAAGTCTAATATAATACTCAATTAGAAATAAGTCAATACCTAATTTCAATAATTCTTCACAAGAGGACAAACAATGGACACAAATTTATCAAAGAGTCGTCACATTTGACGCCTAACATTACAAACGATAGCAAAACAGCAATAAGGCTGTTTGCAAAAATGAGATGCAGGAGGACAAGACTTTGATTGAAGTAACAGGTCTGGTAAAAAAATATGGAAACCATGTGGCTGTCGATCATTTAAGCTTTCGTCTGGAGCCAGGAAAGATTTATGGCTTTCTTGGTCCAAACGGAGCTGGAAAATCAACGACCATGAATATGATGACCGGATATATCGGCCCTACAGAGGGAACGATTTTAATTAATGGTCACGATATCGTGAAGGAACCAGCAGAGGCGAAGCGCTGTATAGGCTATCTGCCGGAGCTTCCGCCGCTGTATACAGATATGACAGTATGGGAATATCTTGAATTTGCGGCACAGTTAAAAAATATTCCGGCGAAAAAGCGTCAGGAGAGCATTTTGAATGCTATGAAGATGACTGGACTTGTCGATGTAGCAAAAAGACTTATCAAAAATCTTTCAAAGGGCTACCGTCAGAGAGTCGGTTTTGCACAGGCTGTGCTTGGCATGCCGGAAATCATAATCCTTGATGAGCCGACTGTAGGTCTTGACCCAATTCAGATTATTGAGATTCGTTCACTTATTAAGGAGCTTGCAAAAGAGCATACCGTTATTTTAAGCTCACATATCCTTTCCGAGATTAGTGCCGTATGCGATGAGATTTTAATTATCTCTCACGGAAGACTAGTTGCAAGTGATACAACAGAAAATCTGATGCACTACATGGATAGTGATGCTATGCTTGAAATCAGCATAAGGGCGCCAAAGGAGCAGGCAAAGAACAGCTTTGCACAGCTTCATCATGTTGTAGCAGTTTTGGAAGCCACAAAGCAGAATGAGGATGATAAGCATCTGAATTTGACCTCATTTGAGATACGTACAGATGGCGCTGATGTGCGCGAGGCTGTATTTGGTATCTGCGCAGAAAAAAATTGGCCTATTTATGAGATGAAATATTCAAAGGCAACACTTGAGGATGTCTTTATGGAGCTGACTGCCGACAATAAGGCTCATGAAGAAGAGATGGATGAGATTAAAAAATCGGCAGAGGAGGCCGTAAAGGAAGCAGAGCAGACAAAGCAGGCCAATAAGGAGGATGACAATGAAAGCAATATTTAACAGAGAATTTAAATCTTATTTCACATCCATGATTGGACCTGTATTTGTGGCCGCACTTGTGCTCGTGACAGGTATTTACTTTATGGTGTATAACATGAGCTATGGCTATCCTTACTTTGCCTACACATTAAGTGCCTCTGCCATCGTATTTGTACTGACTGTTCCGCTTTTGACAATGAGAAGCTTTTCAGAGGAGCGTCATTCAAAGACAGATCAGCTTCTTTTGACATCACCGGTATCTGTGACACAGATTGTTTTAGGAAAGTTCTTTTCAATGGCAGCAGTTGTTGCGATTCCATGTGTGATCTTTTGCCTGTGTCCATTGATCATTAAGAGCACTGGAACAGCATATTTTCTTGTTGACTATTCAACTATTCTTGTATATTTTCTGATCGGCTGCGCTTATGTTGCCATTGGAATGCTGATCTCAGCAATGACAGAGAGTGTCATCATCGCGGCAGTTGGAACGATCATTACACTGCTTTTGATCAATTTGTCAAATGGTCTTTCCCAATATGTGCCAAATACAGCAATTGCCTCTTTAATAGGCTGTCTGATTCTTTTAGTTCTTCTTTGCGTCATTGTCTATGTAATGACAAAGAGCAATGCAGCTACGTTTGGTCTTTTGATCGGTGGAGCAGCAGTTTTAATTATTCTTTACGTTGTAAAGCCAGCTCTTTTTGAGGGACTTGTTCCAGGAATGATCGAAAACATAGCATTTGCAAAGGTAATGACAAGCTTTGTTTCTGATTATGTGTTTGATGTAAAGGGTGTTGTGGAGCTGATCTCGATTTGTGCGGCATGCATCTTCCTTACCACACAGGTAATCCAGAAGAGAAGATGGAGCTAAGATAAGCGCTAGATTGGTGTAAGAAAAAAGCCGAAAAAGCGGCAGAATGAGAGGAAAGCAGGCAGGAATGGATATCAAAAAAAAGAAAGAAAAAAAGCCGTCAGGTAAAAATATTTCATCTGTAGTGCAGCTGAAAAACGGAAGCTTCAGCCTTGCAGTGACGGCAATTGTGCTGGCAATTATTGTAGTGGTAAATTTGATTATAGGACAGCTTCCATCAAAGTTATTAAATTGGGATTTAAGCGAAACTGGAATTTTCAGTGTTTCAGATACTTCCAAAGAATTATTAAAGGACTTAGACAAGGATGTTACTGTTGAGGTAGTGGCAGAGACGGGAAATATAGACTCTCGTATTGAAAAGTTTATCTCTATCTATGGCGATCTCTCATCTAAGTTAAAGGTTAGCTATATAGACCCTGTTCTTCACCCTGAAATTCTTACAAAGTATGGAATTTCAGCAAACTCTGTTGTTGTATCATGCGAGGAAACTGGAAAGAATCAGGTAATTTCCTTTAGCGATATAATTGTAAGTCAGCAAAATTATTATGGCTACAGCAGCGAATCAGAATTTGATGCAGAGGGTCAGCTGACAAGTGCTGTTGCAGCTGTTACCTCCGATAACGATAAAAAGATTTACATGTTAAGAGGCCATGGTGAGTCAGCAATAAGTCAAGAGCTTGGCGAGCTGCTTACTAAAAACAGCATGACAACATCAGATTTAAATCTTCTTGAGACAGCATCTGTGCCGGATGATTGTGATCTTTTGATTATCAACAATCCTACAAGTGATCTTGGAACTGATGAATATACAGAGCTTCATAACTATCTGTATCAGGGCGGAAATGTTCTTTTGCTTCGTGGTGTCACCGATAAGGAGCTTACAAACTTCGATGAGCTGATGGAAGATTATGGTATGACTATGGTAAACTCCTATATTGGAGATCGTGATCGCTATTACCAGAGAGCACAGAGTGCGTTCTATTTCTTCCCAATGATCACAAGCAATGACACAAATGTAGAAACAACAAGCAGCATCTTAGTCGGTGCAGTAGCAGGTATGACAGCATCAGAAAATACACCAGAAGATGTAACACTGACAACACTTTTAACTACAAGTAACAATGCATTTCGTGAAGGAAACAGCAATGAGGCAACACAGTTTATTCTGGCAGCATCATCACAGAAGACAGTACCAGCAGATACAGAAAGCGAGAGCGAGTTAGAATCTGGCAGTGATACAAAAGAAACTGAAAAGACATCCGCTGAGAGCGTTTCAGAGGAAGCTTCAACTGAAAGTGTAGCTGAAAATGCATCAGAGGAAGTTACGTCTGAAGCAGCATCTGAGGCAGAATCTACCGAGGAAAGCACTCTTGAGGATGTTCTGACTGACATTTCAGTTGGAAACACAGATGGCTGGCTTGAGACACCATCAGCAGATTCTAAGCTGACTGTTATCTCAGCATCCACCATGATTGATTCCAGTTTGATTGGGAACTTCACTGGAATTGAAAACTTAAATGAGTTCATTAACATCGTATCATCTTACTTCGATGATGTTCAGAACGTATCAATTCCGGCAAAGAGCCTTTCAGTTACTTACAATACTGTAACAGGAAGCAGCATTTGGAATGCATTGTTTATAATCATCATCCCAGTCTTTTCAATTGTTGCGGGATTGGTTGTATGGATCCGCAGAAGAAAGGCATAATGGTGTGAGTATATGACAAAGAATACAAAAAAACTACTTGGTTTAGTCGGTGCGCTTGCCGTCCTTGGCGGCGCATACGGCACAATAGTATTGATCAATCAGCATAATGAAGAAAAAAAAGCCGAGCAGTCAAAGGCAGAAAAAGAGGCAAACACCTTTTATTTAAGCCAGATGGAAGAGCCTGTTTCAATCAGCTACACAAACAGCTACGGAACATTCGCATTCAGCTATGACACTGAGAACGAGACTTGGAGCTATGACAGCGACGAGCACTTTCCTGTCACACAAAGTTATTTGACTTCCATTTCAAGTGATTTAAAATCATTTACTGCAGAGCGTAAGCTAGAGGAAGTACAGGATGACTTGTCAGTGTATGGTCTGGACAATCCAAGCTGCACGATCACAGCAAAGGGATCTGATGACACAGAGGTAACGATCCAGATTGGAAACCTTAATAGCTATAATTCAGACTATTATGCAAAAGTAGAAGGCTCAGATGATATTTATACAATAGCATCAAGCTATGTCTCAGATATCAGCAACGATATTTCAGCGCTGCAGGAAAAGGAAAGCTTCCCAACCATCACCAGCACATCCATCACAGATGTACAGCTGGTAAAAGACGGCACTACAATTGATATGGAAAAGGAAGTTACACAAGAACCGGCAACCGAGGAAGAGACGACCGAAAACGCATCCGAGGAAGCAGAAACGGGAAGTGAAGTATCAGAAGAAGAGACAACGAAAGCTGTATCAGATTCTACAGAAGAAGGATTAACAACAGAAGAGGAATCAACCGTAGAAATGGTTGATGTAACACACTGGGTATTCACACAGGATAATAAGACACAGCGCGTTGACGAAAGTGACGATATTCATGATTTGTTAGTCAACATGGTAGGTCTTACCTTCAACGACTGCGCAGATTATTACGCAGACGAAGAAGAAAAAGAATCCTATGGCTTAACAGACGATGCAGCAGTTCTTACAATAACATACCAGTCAGGCGAAGAAGAAACCACCTTAAAGCTGACAATAGGAGCCACAACAGAAGACGATGCATATTACTACGTCTCCATGGACGACTCAGATCAGGTCAACACAGTCAGCAAAGAAAGTTTAGACGCGGTCTTAGATGCTATTTCTGGGTATGAGATGTGATTAGTTACAGTTCACACGTCATGCTACGAAAGCCCTTCGGTGTAATGTTTTCGTCGCCGGACCAAACTCCGCAGGTTCCTTTTATGTTCTTTCTTATCATACATTACTTTGAAAGACCTGCTCCAAGTGTCCGGCTCGTGAAATACATTCACCTTCGGGCTTTGCCGCAATATTGGCTTATCCGTGAACAGTAACCCGAATAAATATACACATATAAAAGAAAAAGAAAAATCATTGACGAACTTTTTATTATCCAGTAAAATAAAAATAATGCAGGAAATTAGGCAGTTGCGCATGCAGCTGCCTGATTTTGAAATTTTGTGTGCAGTTTGGCACAGCAAAAGCAGGTATTTACAAGCAGGAGGACTCGATTATGGGTATGACGATGACGCAAAAAATTCTGGCTGCAGCAGCAGGGCTGTCAGAGGTAAAGGCCGGACAGCTGATTGAGGCAGATCTGAGCCTTGTTTTAGGCAATGACATTACCTCTCCGGTAGCGATCCACGAGATGGAGCGCTTTGATAAAAAGGGAGTATTTGATAAGGACAAGATTGCACTAGTACTCGATCATTTTGTTCCGAATAAGGATATCAAGTCTGCCGAGCATTGTAAGTGTGTAAGAGAATTTGCAGGCTGCAACGAAATCACAAATTTCTTTGATGTAGGAGAGATGGGAATTGAACATGCACTTCTTCCGGAAAAAGGACTTGTAGTTGCAGGAGACGTTGTAATTGGTGCTGATTCACATACATGTACATATGGTGCGCTTGGCGCATTCTCCACTGGTGTGGGAAGTACAGATATGGCAGCAGGTATGGCAACAGGAAAGGCATGGTTTAAGGTACCGTCCGCAATCAAATTTGTGCTTACTGGAAAGCCGGCTGAGTATGTAACTGGAAAGGATGTTATCTTACATATTATTGGAATGATCGGTGTTGACGGAGCACTGTATCAGTCTATGGAATTTACAGGAGATGGTATTTCTTATCTTTCAATGGATGATCGTCTTTGTATTGCAAATATGGCAATTGAGGCAGGCGGAAAGAATGGTATCTTCCCTGTAGACGAGAAGACCATCGCCTATATGAAGGAGCATTCCACAAAGGAATATAAGGTTTACGAGGCAGACGAGGATGCTGAGTATACGGCAACATATACTATTGATCTTAGCAGCTTAAAGCCAACAGTATCCTTCCCACATCTGCCAGAGAACACTCATACTATCGATGAGGTAGGCGACATCGCAATTGATCAGGTTGTAATCGGTTCATGTACAAATGGACGTATCGAAGATCTGCGTGCAGCAGCAGAGATTTTAAAGGGCAGAAAGGTAAAGAAAGGCCTTCGCTGCATCGTAATTCCGGCAACACAGGCAATCTATCTTCAGGCAATCGAGGAAGGACTTGTTCAAACCTTCATTCAGGCAGGAGCTGTTGTCAGCACACCGACCTGTGGACCATGTCTTGGCGGATACATGGGTATTTTGGCTGCGCATGAAAGATGCGTTTCTACCACAAACCGTAACTTTGTAGGACGTATGGGCGATGTAACAAGTGAAGTATATCTGGCAAGTCCATATGTTGCAGCAGCAAGTGCTGTAACCGGAAAAATCTCCGGACCAAAGGACGTTTTATAAAGAAGTCTCGCAGACTGTGACATAAAAACAGCTGGTCAGGCGATTCAGAAAGGTATGGTAAAGAAGATATGAAAGCAAATGGATGTGTATTTAAATATGGCGACAACGTGGATACGGATGTAATCATTCCGGCACGTTACTTAAATTCATCAGATCCAGCAGAGCTGGCAAAGCACTGCATGGAGGATATCGATAAGGATTTCGTTTCAAATGTAAAGAAGGGTGACATCATCGTTGCGGATAAAAACTTTGGATGCGGCTCCTCAAGAGAGCATGCACCGATTGCAATCAAGGCAGCAGGTGTAAGCTGTGTAATAGCAGAGACCTTCGCAAGAATTTTCTATCGCAACGCAATCAATATTGGTCTTCCGATCATTGAATGTCCAGAGGCAAGCAAAAAGATTAAGGCAGGAGATCAGGTAGATATTGATTTTAATACTGGTGTCATTACAGACCAGACGACAGGAGAAACCTTTCAGGGACAGGCATTCCCGCCATTCATGCAGAAAATCATCAGTGAGGGCGGCTTGATTAACTACATTAATCACAAAGAATAATTGTAACTATTCAGAGCCATGCAAAATTGCTTTCTGTGAATGCTTGCATTCAGACAGAATAGCAATTTTATATGGCGAGGTAACCATATGAGCAAAATGGAAGCATCGAAGATGCGATTTTGCGAATAGGGTTCTGAATAGTTATGAATAAAAAAACAAAAGCGAAAAAAGGCGGACTGAGTCGATCAGCCCGTCTTTTCGCGTTCTTCATCACAAATGTCTTTCATTAGGCATATCTATTTTCATCGTAACAACAAAAGATATGTCGAAAAAAGGAAAAATACCCGAAAAATTGGGAAAGAAAAGATGAAAAAAAGCCTGCTTTTTGTCGAATAATAGTGGTCAGACCGCGAATCCTGCGAAGCATTTTCCGTGCGTTTTGAAAATAACTTCGTTATAATGTACGTGTGTTGAGACATATAAATAACTAGCTGCAAAAAAAGTTATATACAACCAGTTAGCAGAATAACTAGTACATGCAGCAGCCGCTATGGTACCAGCAGCTGCGAATAAAAAGCAGGAGGAATCAAAAATGCCAGAAAGAAACGCAGAAAATAACAGAGTCAGTGTCATTGGAGTTGTCGTGTCAGGGTTTGAGTTTAGCCATGAGGTCTTTGGGGAGAGCTTTTACATAATGGAGCTGTCAGTAAATCGCTTAAGCGATCAGTCTGATACGATCCCTGTGATGATTTCAGAGCGTCTTATCGATATCAATCAGGATTACAGAGGACGCACAATGGAAGCAATCGGACAGTTTCGTTCTTATAATCGTCATGAGGGGACGAGAAATCGTCTTGTGCTCTCTGTGTTTGTCAGAGAATATCATTTCATGGAGGCATTTACAGATTATACGAAGACAAATCAGATCATGCTTGACGGGTACATCTGTAAACCGCCGGTGTATAGAAAGACACCGCTTGGACGTGAGATCGCAGATCTTCTGGTAGCAGTCAACCGCCCTTACAGCAAGAGTGATTATATTCCCTGTATTGCATGGGGACGAAACGCCCGCTATGTGTCCACTTTTGAGGTTGGCACCAGACTTCGCGTGTGGGGCCGTGTTCAGAGCAGAGAGTATATGAAAAAGATAAGCGAGACTGAGAGTGAGAAACGAATTGCATATGAAGTTTCCGTAAGTAAATTAGAATATGTCGAACAGAAGGGTTGACAGCACTGTAAAATTGATGTACACTAAAGAAAATTCATACAAAAGGTAGAGGTTGCGCTACTGATGAGTAGGCTGATGGATGCAGGCAAGAGCAAGGGAAGTTAGCTAAAAGGCATTGGCGCCGAAAGAATGGCTGTGCAAAGGCTGTTCTTGGGCATATATCGAATAGGTATATGACTGTCATCTGTTCACAGATGGGGAGCTACTAAGGGAAATAGAAAAAGAAAACCTTATGAGCCGGCCGCATGTGACCGGCTTTTTCTTTGGAGAAATCCCAAGACACTCTGGTGGCTGCATTTGAATAGAGTATTACCTGAATCAAGAAAGGATGGTATTATTATGCCAATATTTAAGGGAGCAGGAGTTGCAATTGTCACTCCATTTACACAGGATGACAAGGTTAATTTTGAAGAACTGGGAAAAATGATTGATTTCCAGATTGCCGGAGGAACAGATGCGATCATCATCTGCGGAACAACAGGTGAATCTTCCACATTGACTCATGAAGAGCATGATGAATGTATCAAGTTTGCTGTTGAACATACAGCAGGCAGAGTTCCTGTTATTGCAGGTACAGGATCAAACTCCACAGCAGAGGCAATTCGTTTGTCCACACATGCACAGAATAATGGTGCAGATGCGCTGCTTCTTGTAACACCATATTATAACAAGGCAACACAGAAGGGTCTGATTCAGCATTATACTGCAATTGCAAACAGCGTAGATCTGCCAATCATTCTGTACAACGTGCCGTCACGTACAGGTGTTAACATTTTGCCGCAGACTGCTGTTACACTGGCAAAGAATGTAAAGAATATTGTAGCAGTCAAAGAAGCAAGCGGAAATATCTCTCAGGTAGCAGAGCTTGCCGCACTTGCAGACGGCTGCATCGATATCTACTCTGGAAATGATGATCAGGTTGTTCCGCTTCTGTCACTTGGCGGTGTGGGTGTTATCTCCGTTTTATCAAATGTAATGCCTAAGCTGACACATGATATGGTTATGAGCTACCTAAACGGTGATGTAAAGTTAAGCCGTCAGCTTCAGCTGTCTGTTATGAACTTAAATAAGGCACTTTTCTGTGAAGTAAATCCTATTCCGGTAAAGGAAGCACTGAATATGATGGGATGGAATGCAGGTGCAGTACGTTCTCCTCTGTGCGAGATGGAGCCGCAGCATAAGGAACTGCTTCGTAAAGAATTAGCGGCAATGAAGCTGATTTAAAACTGATATGAAACTGACCTTAAGACGGAGGAACAAACGATGGTACGTATTATTTTAAACGGATGCAATGGTGCAATGGGCAAGATGTTAGCTAATATCATTGCACAGGATGAGCAGGCACAGGTTGTGGCTGGAATTGATATCACGCAGGCAGTCGATACACCATTTCCTGTATTTGAATCTATCAAGGCGTGTGATGTAGAGGCTGATGCACTGATTGATTTTACCGTTTCAAAAATTACAGATATGGTATTAGATCAGTGTGCACAAAAAGGACTTGCACTAGTTCTTGCAACAACAGGACTTTCCGATGAGCAGCTTGCTCATGTGCAGGAGGCAGGAAAAACAATTCCGATTGTACAGTCCTACAACATGTCTCTTGGAATCAATACACTTGCAAAGATCGTAGAGCTTATTACGCCTGTACTTGCAGACGCTGGATTTGATATCGAGATCGTAGAGCGCCATCACAGACGCAAGCTTGATGCACCAAGTGGTACAGCAATCATGCTCGGAAACGCAGCAAACAAATCATTAAATGGTGAATATCATTTTGTATTTGACCGCAGTGAAAGACGCGAGAAGAGAGATCCAAAGGAGATCGGATTCTCAGCAGTCAGAGGTGGAACCATCGTAGGCGTACATGATGTAATTTACGCAGGAGAGGACGAGGTAATCGAACTGAACCATCAGGCATTCTCCAGAGGTGTATTTGCAAAGGGCGCTGTCCAGGCAGCAAAGTTTCTGCAGGGAAAAGAGCCAGGTGTATATACCATGCGCGATGTAATTGGATAATATGATACCAGGGTCAAAAGGTCAGAAATCCGATGCAAGCTCGCTTGCAAGAGGATTTTTGATCTCTTGACTCGCCAAAAACATGAGTAAGTAGCCATTTTTTGAAGAAAAAATGAGCGGATTACGAATGTTTTTGAAGATTGCGGGAGTGCAAAGCACGTAGCAATCTGGTATCATTAGAAAGCCCCGGGCAGAGCCCGGGGCTTTTTTCATGTCAGTGGTATGATAATCAGAAGCCGCATCCACAGCAGCTAAGTAACAGGATCCAGATCAGGGCATCACAGCCACAGCCGTTTCCATTGTTAAAGAAGCCATTGCCGCCGCCGCATCCGCAGCCGTCATTGTTATTCCATCCACCACAGAATAACAGGATAAGGATGATCCACATGCAATTGCATCCGCCAGAAGTAGTTGTCTGTGTGCATCCGCCGCAGTTTGTTGCTGCCAAATCACTCATAGGAGATACCTCCAAAATCATTTACAGTGTATCTTATGCGTCATAGTCTCAAGGAGTTACACTTTTTTATTTTTCTTTCGCCGTTTCTGTAATAATGAGGAAACCTCGCAGAATATATCTTCACTGATCAAAGCAGGATGAGCATTAGGATAAATGATCCATTCAGTGCTTGACAGCTTAATGCGTTTTTTGCTCTTAGCACTTTCCTTTTTTGTAGTTCCCTGAATAAGAGTACCAGTATAGACGGGATTAGTTAGAATATGGCGCACACTTGAGGCAGACCATTTTGGAATTTTGCTGTCAGCTTCATCTGTGATTTTATTTTTAGAAAAAGGCGTCTGAAATAAAATGCCATGTTGGATCTTATAAAAGCATGGCGGCATAACCTGCTTTTTAGTGAGCAAAGAAGCGATTTTAGAAAGACTAAATCCATCAAGATAAAGCTGATAAATTTCCCGTACAACGGCGGCAGCAGGCGGATCAGGAATTAAGCTGTGCAAATGGGCAGGGTCCTTTGTATATCCATAACAAGCAAATGAGCCAATAAACTGGCCACGCATCATCTTATCGCGAAGAATCTGGCGAATATTATCGGAAAGATCCTCACTGTACCATTCATTAATCAGCCCATTTATCTGGCGAAGCCGCAAATTTTTCATGTCATTTGTATCAACACCATCACAAATTCCAATCAGACGGACATGCCAAAGAGGAAACAATTCATTTAAATAATACTGAGCCGTCTCCATATCCCTAGTAAAACGTGACTGGTTTTTGCAAAGAATCGTGTCAAAACGTCCACAGCGTGCATCCTCAATCATGCGGCAAAAAGCAGGACGTGTATTATCAAGTCCAGAATAATTTTCATCCACATACATACAATAGACAGAGAATCCATTTTTCTTCGCATATTCGCAAAGCAGCTTCTGCTGATTTTGAATGCTTTCGCTTACCTCATCACAAGCCAGATTGTCATCCTCGCGGGAAAGACGGCAGTAAATAGCAGCCCTTTTCTCCATCCGCATAGCTCCTCTTTTACCCCTTTTTATCAGATTATGAAAATATACAAATAAACGTGTTAGAGTTTACTTTGCTTAAATTAGCCCTAAGGTGTAATGGTTTCACTTGATATATGTTTACAATATGCCAAAGCCCGAAGGTGAATGGATTTCACGAGCCGGACACTTGGAGCAGGCCTTTCAAAATAATGTATAATAAGAAAGAACATAATAGGAGCCTGCGGAGTTTGGTCCGGCGACGAAACCATTACACCGAAGGGCTCTTGCGATATAATTGCGAAAAAATTTCAATAATAGCCCTTGACATATGGCGCAAAAAAAGGTATAGTTAAATCAACGATTAAACAATTGTTTAATTGAAAGAGAGCGAAACAATACGCCAAAACAAAAAAGAAAGGATGGCAAACATTATGAGAAAGACATTTGAGTTAGAGGATTTAGACTGCGCAAACTGCGCTGCAAAGATGGAGGAGGCAATCAAGAAGCTTCCTGGTGTAAAGAGAGTTTCTGTAAACTTCATGACACAGAAGATGATTTTAGATGCTGAGGACAGCCAGTTTGATGAAGTACTGAAGGCAGCAGTAAAGTGCATTGCAAAGGTAGAGCCAGACTGCAGAGTAGTTCTGTAAGCACACAAAAAGTGAAAGAAGTGGTTTAGTTATGTTAAAGAAGATGACAAAAAAGCAAAAAAAGCAGTTTTACAAGATTGTGGCAGCCTTTGTGCTGTTGATTGTCGGAGTCATTCTTCCGATTCCAGAGCTTTATAAGCTTATATTTTTCATTCCTGGCTATTTGATTGTTGGCTATGATGTGCTAGTGAAGGCAGGAAAGAATATCACAAAGGGTCAGGTGTTTGATGAAAACTTTCTGATGGCAATTGCAACAATTGGTGCATTTGCGCTGCAGGAGTATACAGAAGGAATAGCCGTTATGCTGTTTTATCAGGTAGGAGAGTTGTTCCAGTCATACGCTGTAAATCAGTCCAGAAAATCAGTTGCATCATTAATGGATATCAGACCTGACAGTGCAGTTGTTCTTCGTGATGGCGTTGAGGAAGAGGTATTTCCAGACGAAGTTGCAGTAGGCGAGACGATCATTGTAAAGCCAGGTGAGCGCATTCCTCTTGATGGTATTGTGTTAGAGGGAAGCAGCATGGAGGATACAAAGGCTCTTACAGGAGAAGCCGTTCCAAGAAAGGTATCTGTTGGCGATGAGATCATCAGCGGCTGTATCAATCTGACGAATATCTTAAAGATTCGCACCACAAAGGAATACGGCGAGTCAACTGTAGCAAGAATCCTTGATCTTGTTGAAAATGCAAGCAGCCAGAAAGCAAAGGTAGAAAACTTTATCACCAAGTTTGCACGATATTATACGCCGATTGTTGTCGGTCTGGCAGCATTTATTGGTTTGATCGTTCCGATTTTCCTGCCAGGTCATCCGTTTGCAGAGTGGATTTATCGTGCATTGTCATTCTTAGTTTGTTCCTGTCCATGTGCACTTGTTATCTCAGTACCGCTTAGCTTCTTTGGAGGCATTGGCTGTGCAAGTAAGAATGGTGTGTTAGTAAAGGGAAGCAATTACCTAGAGGCTGTATCAAAAGCAGAAACTATGGTATTTGATAAGACAGGTACGCTGACAAAGGGAACATTTCGTGTGACAAAGCTTGCCCCGGTAGAGGGAAGCAGCGAGTCATCACTTCTTTTAAACACAGCTACAGCAGAGCAGTATTCCAGTCATCCAATCGCATTGTCTGTATTATCTGCATGGAAGGAAAAAAATGGCAAAGAGCTGGCAAAGGTAGAGGATGCACAGGAGATTGCAGGAAAAGGCTTAAAGGTAACTGCCGGTGGTCATGTAATCCATGCTGGAAATCAGAGCCTTATGGCAGAGCTTGGCTTGACAGTTCCGATACCAGAGGAAGCGGCAACTGTTGTATATACAGCAGTAGACGGCGTATACAGCGGCTATCTTTTAATTTCCGATGAAGTAAAAGAGGATGCAAAAGAGGCAATCAGCCGCCTGCATCATGTCGGCGTAAAGAAAACAGTTATGCTGACAGGAGACAGAAAAGCCATAGGTGAGTATACAGCAAAGCTGCTTGATCTTGATGAAGTGCACACCGATCTGCTTCCGGCAGATAAGGTAAGCTATGTCAATGATTACTGCAATAAAAAGACAAAAGGCAGAATGGTTTGCTTCGTAGGAGACGGCATCAACGATGCACCAGTTCTTGCAAGAGCTGACGTTGGAATAGCCATGGGCGGACTTGGATCTGATGCAGCAGTCGAGGCGGCAGATATTGTAATCATGGAAGATCAGCCGTCAAAGCTTGCCGATGTAATTCAGATAGGAAGAAGAACAGTTCAGATCTGCAACCAGAACATTGTATTTGCAATTGCAGTCAAAGTTATTATTCTTGCACTTGTAGCAGCAGGATTTGCAAATATGTGGGCAGCCGTATTTGCTGATGTAGGTGTTGCAGTTATAGCCATCTTAAATGCAATGAGAACATTATACTATAAACCACAGAAATAAGAGAAAAGAGAGCACAGAAATGTGTTCTCTTTTTTTAGAAGAAAATGAAATTATATTTACTATTTTTATAGAAGATTATTTTCCCTTTTTAGAAAAAAGTAAAAATTGCGCTATATATAGGAAAAATGTTATTGCAAAGCGACTTCTTTGTATGATATGATGAAAGAAGTGGTTAACCACGGACTCTATAAATGCTAAAGGAGAAACCTTTTATGGCAACATATCTTATTGACTATGAAAATGTCAAATCAGAAGGTATTAAAGGAATTGCGCAGCTTAGCGAAGAAGACCGCGTTGTGATCTTTTATAGTCACAATGCAGACACCATTACTTTTGAAGCAATGGATATGATTTTTAATTCAAAGGCACAGGTATCAAAGTACAAAATTCTGTGCGGTGGAAAAAATGCACTTGATTTTCAGCTATCCACGTATCTGGGCTATCTGATTCATGAGGCAAAAGATTCCTATTTCTATATTATCAGTAAAGACAACGGATTTAAGCACGTAGTAGATTTTTGGAAGAGAACATTCCGCTTTGACGGATATGTATACTGCTTTGCGACAATCGCAGATGGCAATGCAAGACAGAACCGCTTTAAAAATGCAACTGCAAAAGAGCGTGCACGTGCAATGGAAGAAGAACTCGCAGCAATGAGCGAAGAGCTTGAGGCTCAGGGTGACAGTGACTTAGAAAAGTCAGAAGAAGACTCTGCACCAGAAACAAAAGAAGTTGTAAAAGAAGCTGTAAATGAAGCAGAGGCTGTTAATGACAAAGAAAGCAGTGAAGCAGAAGAAATGATGCAGGAAGAAGAGCCAGAAGAAACAGATGAAGTGGCTGAACAAGAAATAGAAGAAGCACCTGTAGAGGAAGAAGTACAGGAAGAACCTACAGAAGAAGAACCAGTACAGGAAACAGAGTCAGTACAGGAAGAGCCTGCAAAAGAATTAGTACAGGAGACAGAACTGGTACAGGAAAAGTCTGCAGAAGAGCCAGTACAGGAAAAATCTGCAGAGAAAGAATCTGCAGAAGAACCAGTACATGAACCAGAACAGCAAAAAGAAAACAAAGAACCAGAAAATTTTGCATCTGATACAATAATTTATCCAGTTCAGCAGCATAAGCCAATTTCTGTAATGCCACCTGCACAGCTTCCAGATTCTGTCAGAAAGGAGCTTGAAAAGGCAGATGCGCAGTATAAGGATAGCAGCGAGGAAGATCTTCAAAAGAAGATTGCTGCGGCAGTGTCAGCTTCAACTATTACTGTAGTGGAAAGCGGAATGACCATTCATCATGTAGAAGAAGAAACTAAGACAAAGCCGGTAAAGAAAAAGGCACCTGCAAAAACGAAAAAAGCACCAAAGCAGGAAGAAGCATCAGAAAATGAAGTAAAGCCAAAGAAGACAAGAACAGCTAAAACTTCAAAGAAGAAAACAGAAAAAGAAGCTTTAGCAGCAGAAGAAAAGCTAGAAGAAAAGCCAGCAGAAGAAAAGCCGGCAAAGCCAGCCAGAAAGCCAATTACAAGAAGTACAAGAGCTAAAAAAGAGGCAGCGCCAGCTGAGGAAAAGCCAGTAAAGGAAAAAACGGCAAAGGAGAAGCCAGCAAAGGAAAAGCCAGTGCAGGAGAAGCCAGCTGAGGAAGCAACGGAACCAAAAAAGCCAGCGCGCAGAGGACGCCGTCCGAAGGCACAAAGCAACATTGCAGCAAGCTTTGAATAAATATAAAAAGGAGATGTGAATAATGAAATATTATTTAGCAGTTGATATCGGTGCATCAAGTGGAAGACATATTTTAGCACATCTTGAGGATGAAAAGATCGTTCTTGAGGAAATGTATCGTTTTACAAATGGAAATGTAACAAGAGATGGTCATCTGTGTTGGGAGTTAGACAGACTGTTTGAGGAAATTGTAAACGGAATTGCAGCCTGTGCAAAGGCAGGCAAGGCACCATCATCTATGGGTATTGATACATGGGGTGTTGACTTTGTTCTTCTTGATAAGAATAATCAGATTCTTGGAGATACAATTGCATACCGTGACAGCCGTACAGATGATATGGACAAACTCTTAGAGACAATGATCTCCCCAGAGGAGCTGTATGAGCGCACAGGAATCCAGAAGCAGCTGTATAATTCTATCTATCAGCTTCTTGCAATCAAGAATGAGCATCCAGAGTATATTAAGAATGCAGAGCATTATCTGATGGTTCCAGAGTATTTTAACTATCTGCTTACCGGAGTGATGATGAACGAGTACACCAATGCAACGACAGGACAGCTTGTAAATGCCGTTACAAAGGATTGGGACTACGAGCTGCTTGACAGAATCGGCATTCCGTCTAAGATCTTTGGAAAGCTTCATATGCCAAAGACAAGCGTTGGTATGTTAAAGCCAGAGATTGCAAAAAAGTGCGGATGCCAGACAGAAGTAATTCTTCCGGCAACACACGATACAGGCTCCGCTGTTTTGGCAGTTCCGGCAAACGATGATGACTTTATCTATTTAAGCTCAGGTACATGGTCACTTATGGGAATTGAGAGAAAGTATGCAGAGTGCAGCTTAAAGAGCATGAAGTATAACTTTACAAACGAAGGTGGTTATGATTATCGTTTCCGTTATTTAAAGAATATCATGGGTCTGTGGATGCTGCAGAATGTCCGCAAGGAAATGAATACGGACAATAAGACCTACACGTTCCCAGAGCTGATTGCAATGGCAAAAGAGGCAGATGGCTTCCCGTCAATCGTAAATTGCAATGACAGCAGCTTCCTTGCACCAAAGAGCATGACAGATGCAGTACGCTATTACTGTGAGAGAACAGGCCAGAAGATTCCTCAGTCTATGGGTGAGGTTATGGTAGTTATCTACAATTCACTTGCTCAAAGCTATAAGGATACTGTTGCAGAGCTTGAAGAAATGTCTGGACGCAAGTTTTCAAGAATCCATGTTGTAGGCGGCGGTTGCCAGGATATGTTCTTAAATCAGAAAATCAAAACCTTTACAGGAAAAGAGGTTTATGCAGGACCAGTAGAAGGCACAGCACTTGGCAATCTTATGGTTCAAATGTTAAAGGATGGCAGCTTTAAGACACTTGAAGAGGCAAGAGAGTGTGTTGCATCATCATTTGATGTAAAAAAAGTAGACTGATTTACAAATTAGTTTGTGATAAAAGACGAAAAAAGAGAATCCCGTTTCGGCGGGGTTCTTTTTTTGAAAACAAAAGGCAAATCTCAATATATTTATAATAATTGCAAAGTTATTTTATTTACAGCAGACATATTTCGTGATATGCTTAATTCAGCATCAGGGAAATACCTGATAGTGAAGCGGATATAAGCAGATAAGGAGATTACAATTATGCAGACTAAAATGAGAGAAGAATTTGCAAAGATTTTTGGAGAAGGAAGAGAGCCTGAGTTTTATTTTGCGCCAGGACGTGTTAATCTGATTGGAGAGCATACCGATTATAACGGCGGTCATGTATTCCCATGCGCACTCAGCATTGGTACATACGCTCTGGCAAGAAAGAACGACTGTGGCAAGATGCGTTTTTACTCCCTGAACTTTACCAGATTTGGAATGCTGGCAGTAGAGGGACCGGCAAACGAGTTTACAAATGTTCCGGCAGATAACTGGTGCAATTACCCGAAGGGTGTTATGTGGGCATATACACAGAAGGGTTATACCATTGATAGTGGTCTTGATATTTTATATTATGGAAATATTCCGAATGGTTCCGGTCTTTCCTCCTCAGCATCTATCGAAGTTGCAACAGCTGTTATTTTAAATGATCAGTTTGGATTTGATGTTGATATGGTTGAAGTCAGCAAGATCTGCCAGTTCTCAGAGAACAAATTCAACGGTGTAAACTGTGGTATCATGGATCAGTTTGCTATCGCAATGGGAAAAGCAGGTCATGCAATCTTCCTTGACACAGCAGATCTTTCCTACACATATGCACCGCTTGAGCTTACAGGTGCAAAGATTGTAATTGCATGCAGCAACAAGAAGAGAGGACTTGCAGATTCCAAGTATAATGAAAGAAGAAGTCAGTGTGAGACAGCACTTGCACAGCTTCAGGCAGTAAAGCCAATCAACAGCCTTGGTGAGCTTACAGAGGAAGAGTTTGATGCCATTGCAGATACAATCACTGATCCGGTAAACAGAAAGAGAGCAAAGCATGCTGTATATGAGAATCAGAGAACTATTCGTGCAGTAGAGGCACTTAAGAATAACGATATCGCACTGTTTGGAAAGCTTATGAACGAATCTCATGTATCACTGCGTGATGACTACGAGGTAACAGGAATTGAGCTTGATACCTTAGCTGAGACTGCATGGGAGCAGCCAGGTGTAATTGGTTCCAGAATGACAGGAGCAGGCTTTGGCGGCTGTACAGTAAGTATCGTAGAGGATGACAAGATTGATGCCTTCATCGAGAACGTAGGAAATGTATATAAGGATAAGATCGGCTATGCAGCAGACTTCTACGTAGTAACCGTAGGTGACGGCGCACATAAGATGTAATACCAGGGGTGAAAAGCAACGGAGCAATTCGTAAGTATTACTTAACTTAGAAAAAAGACTTTTTAGAAAGGCATGGTAGAGTGATGACAGTATATGAGGCAATCGCAGCACTCGTTCAGTATGGAATTGATACAGGACTGACACCTGAGTGTGAGCGCATTTATACAACAAATCAGCTGCTTGAAATTATGCAGCTTGATGATTATGAGGAACCGGCAGAAACGACAGCAGCACCGTTAGAGGAAATTTTAGATGTGCTGCTTGCAGATGCATGCAGTCGTGGACTGACACAGGACAGCGTAGTGTACCGTGATTTGTTTGACACAAAGCTGATGAATGCGCTTATGCCAAGACCGTCACAGGTAAGAGAGGCATTTTGGAAGGAATATAAGGAAAGCCCAGAGAAGGCAACCGAATATTTCTACAAGCTTAGTCAGGATTCAAATTATATACGCCGCTATCGTGTATGCAAGGATATGAAGTGGATGACCGCCACTGAATATGGCGATCTTGATATTACAATCAATCTGTCAAAGCCAGAGAAGGATCCAAAGGCGATTGCAGCAGCACGTACACAGAAGCAGAGCGGCTATCCAAAATGTCTGCTTTGCATCCAGAACGAAGGCTATGCAGGACGTGTTAACCATCCGGCAAGACAGAACCACAGAATCATCCCGATTACAATTAATCAGTCTCAGTGGGGCTTCCAGTATTCTCCATATGTGTACTATAATGAGCATTGTATCGTATTTTGCGGAGAGCATTCACCGATGAAGATTGACCGCAGTACATTTGTAAAGCTGTTTGATTTTGTCGGCCAGTTCCCGCATTACTTCCTTGGATCAAATGCTGATCTTCCAATTGTAGGCGGTTCTATTCTGACACATGATCATTTCCAGGGCGGTCACTACGAGTTTGCAATGGCGAAGGCTCCAATTGAGACACCAGTAACAATCCCAGGCTACGAGGATGTAGAGGCAGGTATTGTTAAGTGGCCTATGTCAGTTATCCGTATTCGCCATAACGACAGAGAGCGTCTGATTGATCTGGCTGATCATATCTTAAAGGCATGGAGAGGCTACACCGACGAGGAAAGCTTTATCTTTGCTGAGACAGATGGAGAGCCACATAACACAATCACGCCAATTGCAAGAAAGAAAGACGGCATCTTCGAGCTTGATCTTGTGCTTAGAAACAACATCACAACACCAGAGCATCCGCTTGGCGTTTATCATCCGCACGAAAAGCTGCATCATATCAAGAGAGAAAATATCGGTCTTATCGAAGTTATGGGACTTGCTGTACTGCCGTCACGTCTAAAAGGCGAGCTGTCAGCACTCAAAGAGGCTATTCTTGCAGGAAAAAATCTTCGCGAAGATGAAGTTCTGGCAAAGCACGCTGATTGGGCAGAAGAATTTATGGCTTCATACGACAAGATAGACGAATCCAACATCGATGCAATTTTGCAGGACGAGGTAGGAAAAGTATTCGCACAGGTTCTAGAAGATGCAGGTGTCTATAAGCGCACAGAAAGCGGAAGAGAAGGATTCCTTCGTTTTATCGGAACATTATAATTAGTGTTATATTTTTTCAATATAGGGTTGAAATCAATCCAATAAAGGGATAAAATAGTGTATGAAAATAAAACCAAAATTTTGTTTTTACAACGATAAAACTGAAAGAATATAATTTATGCGAAAAAAAAATATAATACTTGCGGGGGCATTGACACTGATGGCAGCTGCTATCAGCGCCTGTGCCCCCGCAGGTTCAAACAGCAACAAAAAGGGACTAGAGGCATATCAAAACGGGGACTATCAAAATGCCGTGTATTTATTTAAGCAGGCAATAACGCAGGAGCCGTCAGAGGATGCCTACTATTGTAATTTGGGTCAGGCCTACTGCGCTCAAGGGTATTATGAGGAAGCAATCGAAAGCTTCACACAAGCTCTTCAGCTAGGCGGCAGTTCTTTCTATAGCTATAGAGGAATGGGGCTTGCCTACAATGGTTTAGAAGAATATGAAAAAGCAATAGAAAGCTTTCAGCAGGCGATAGAAGCTGCCGGGTCACTCGACAGCTCCTGTCGCCTTGATGTGGTTGGATATCGCGCAGAAGCCAAAATGAAGCTTGGCGACTATGAGGGATCACTTGAGGATTACAATGAGCTCATTGAGGCAGGCTATCGTTTGCGTGACATATATCAGCTGACAGGAAATGTATATCTTTTAATGGATGATGTAGATCAGGCACTTCACTGTTATCAGGAGTGCCTTGATATAGATAACCGCAACTACGAAGGGTATCTGACGATGGCAGATGCACTAAAAAAGGCAGAAGCAGAAGAGGCACGCAAGGTCGTGCTTAATGCAGCATTAGAGGTCACTCCCTACGAGGCAAAGGACTGGTGCTACCGCGGGCGTATTTATTTAGAGCTAGAGCAGACAGATGAGGCATTTTCTGCATTTGAGGAATCCTACAACAAAGGATATGCACAGGCAGGGTATTATCTTGGCTATTGCTATGAACTTCAGGGAAAAAGTGAGGAGGCAATAAATCTTTATCAGGAACAGATCAAGCACGATCCACAGGATGCCGGGCTTTACAATCAGCTTTCATCGTGCCTTGTTCGTCAGGGAGAATATCAGGATGCGCTGATTATGATTCAAAAAGGGATGCAGCTGGCAGATGAGAGCCAGATGGCAGATTTTTTATGGAATGAAAGCATCTGCTATGAAAAAATGGGGAACTACGATACGGCAATTGAAAAACTGATGAGTTATTTAGAGCAGTATCCGGCAGACAAAGATGCCAAAAAAGAACTGGCATTTTTGTACTCCAGATGATGCAGGAAAGGCAGGTATTCTATGAAAAGACTACTATTTATTTACAACTTACATTCTGGAAAAGGACTGATTCGAAATCATCTGGCAGATATTATTGATACATTCAATAAGGCTGGATACGAGACTGTTGTATACTCGACACAAGAGCGGGCAGATGCGACAAGACTTGCAAAGGAATTGGGTGCTTCCTATGATCTTGTAGTCTGCAGCGGCGGAGACGGCACATTAAGCGAGGTGCTTGATGGTGTGATGACTATTGACGAAAAAAGACGTCCAAAGATTGGCTACATTCCGGCAGGCTCCACTAACGACTATGCGTACAGCCTCGGCCTTCCGTCACAGATGAAGCGCTGTGCAAATGTGATTGCACAGGAAAAGTTCCGTGCTGTCGATGTAGGTAAATTTCAGGAAAACAGCTACTTCGTCTACGTAGCAGCATTTGGTGCATTTACAGAGGTTTCCTGGAACACACCGCAGAAAACGAAAAATGCGTTAGGCCATAACGCTTATATATTAGAAGGAATACGTCAGGTCGGAAATCTAAAACCATATCAGGTGCGCTTTTCATTTGGCGACGAGGAAATTGCAGGAGAGTGCATTTATGCAATGGTCTACAATTCCTTCAGCGTAGGCGGCATGAAGAACATAAGCGGACAAAATGTAGAGCTTGACGATGGCAAGCTAAATCTTATGATCGTTTACAGGCCAGATAATGCAGTAGATTTTTCTGTTATGCTGGCAGATCTAGTAACAAAGAATCCAAACTCAAAGTTTATAGCAAATTATGAGATTTCAGATCTGACAGTTGAAAGCGACAGTGATATTGATTGGGTGCTTGACGGAGAATATGGCGGAAGCCATAAGAAGGTTCATATTCAGGCAATGCCGAAGGCAATGAAGATTGCAGTGCCAGCCGAAACGATTCCACAAGAAAAGTAAATAAAATTCAAAAAACTCTTTACAAATGAGGGGACTTCCTGTATAATATAAAGTTGCTAAGGTATTGCGCAAGTGGCTGTTTGATGCTTCAACAGGAAGCCAATGGCGTGAATAAAAGAAAGGCGTACCTGGGCATACATAGAAACAGTGTGAGAATTGTTTACAGAAAGGACAATGCACATGGAAAAAGAAGTATTAAAGGAACGTTTGACAAAGTTAGTTGAAATTGGCCTTAGCAAGAATAAGACGCTGGATTTCAATGATGTAAATGATTTTTTTGCCGGTGAAACCCTGACACCAGAAGAACTGGAATTTGTATACACATATCTGGAGCGCAAGAAGATAGATGTTCTGCGTGCTGCAACAGAAGATATGGCAGCAGATGATTTTGATAAAGATATAGATTTTTCCGATGATGAGGAAGATGTTGATCTTGACGCAATTGATCTGCTTGAGGGTGTAGGAACAGAGGATCCTGTCCGTATGTATTTAAAGGAGATCGGTACAGTACCACTTCTTACAGCGGATGAGGAGATGGAGCTTGCAAAGAAAAAAGCTCAGGGCGATGAGTCCGCAAAAGAGCGTCTGATCGAGGCAAACCTTCGTCTTGTAGTCAGCATTGCAAAGCGTTACACCGGACGTGGCATGAGCTTTCTGGATCTTGTTCAGGAAGGAAATCTAGGACTTATCAAGGGTGTAGAGAAGTTTGACTATACCAAGGGATATAAGCTTAGTACCTATGCGACATGGTGGATTCGCCAGTCTGTCACAAGAGCACTTGCTGATCAGGCAAGAACCATCCGTGTTCCTGTTCATATGGTTGAGACAATTAACAAGATGTCAAAGATGCAGCGTAAGCTGACGCTGGAGTTAGGCTATGAGCCAAGCGTTGCTGAGCTGGCTAAGGCACTTGATATGTCAGAGGATAAGGTTATGGAGATCATGCAGATCGCAAGAGAGCCAGCATCCCTTGAAACACCAATCGGTGAGGAAGATGATTCCAACCTTGGTGATTTCGTTGCCGATGTCAATACAGTCACACCGGAAGGAAATGTAGAATCCGTTATGCTGCGCGATCATATCGATGCCTTGCTCGGAGATCTTAAGGAGAGAGAGCGTCAGGTAATCGAGCTTCGTTTTGGCTTACGGGACGGCCATCCGAGAACACTTGAGGAAGTCGGCAAGGAGTTCAACGTAACAAGAGAGCGTATCCGTCAGATCGAGGCAAAGGCTTTAAGAAAGCTTCGTAACCCAGTAAGAAGCAAGAGAATCCGTGATTTCCTTGCGTAATCAAAAATAAAAAAATAAGACAGCCTTTTGGGCTGTCTTATTTTTTTATTTTATTTTGCAATTTCCATCATAATCTCATTGGAACGTGTGATAAACTTAGACATACGATCCGGAGAGAGTGTGCCGTGAGCAAGAGCGGCAAGATCATACAGCTGCTCGCAGTACTTTGTAACAGACTCATCCTCAGCGTGAGCCAGAACATACTGAACAAGCGGATGTGTAAGATTTAAGACAAGTGTTTCATCTGGTGTACCAAAGTCCATACCAGACATGCCATACATCTTCATCATCTCCTGCATTCTTCTTCCTTCCTCAGAAAGAGTCATAACACAAGCCATAGAAGCATCCTTTAACTTTTCAGCCTTAACAGTCAGCTTATCATTATTTAATGCCTTGTGGAAGAGTGCAGTCAAAGACTCGCTGTCCTTCTTCAAGGTTTCCTTCTCCTCATCAGAAGTTTCCTCCTTAAAGGAATCAGTCAGATCAGAGTCAATGCGGACAAACTTAACATCAGGATTCTTCTGCTCTAATCTCGTGATAAATGGAGCGTCAATGTTATGCTTTAAGAGAACGGCATTGATGCCTTCCTTTTTAAACATCTCAATATACTGGCTTTGCTCCTTTTCATCAGTTACATAGAAGACCTGATTCTTATGCTTCTCCTCATTCTCCTTTAAGATATCCGGAAGAGTCAGATACTTGCCATTCAAATCCTTAAAGATGATATAATCATTCATCTTCTCAGCGAATTTCTCATCCTTTAAAACACCAAACTTGATAAATGGATTGATGTCATCCCAGAACTTCTCATAATCCTCACGCTTTGTCTTGCACATACCAGTCAGACGGTCAGCAACCTTCTTTGTGATATAATCGGAAATCTTCTTAACAAAACCATCATTCTGCAGAGCGGAACGTGAAACATTAAGCGGAAGATCAGGACAGTCAATAACACCCTTTAACAGCATCAAGAACTCAGGGATTACTTCCTTAATATTATCGGCAACAAATACCTGATTGTTGTACAGCTTAATTGTACCCTCGATGGAATCATACTCAGTGTTGATCTTCGGGAAGTACAAAATACCCTTTAAGTTAAACGGATAATCCATGTTCAGATGGATCCAGAACAGCGGCTCCTTGTAATCATGGAATACTCTGTGATAAAACTCCTTATACTCCTCATCGGTACACTCATTTGGATGCTTTGCCCAAAGCGGAGTAGTCTCATTGATCGGCTTAGGAGCTTCAGGTGCTTTTTCAGCCGGCTCAGCTTCAGTTTCAGCCTCAACAGCTTCACCGTCAGCAGCCTTCTTTGCAGCTTCCTCAGCCTTTCTCTTTTCTTCCTCTTCTTTAGCCTTCTTTTCGGCCTCATCGATTCTTGCCTGCTCCTCAGCAGTCTTGATTGCCTCAAAATAAATCGGGATAGGCATGAAAGAACAGTACTTGTCAAGGATTTCCTTTGCACGATATTCATTGCAGAACTCGTAGCTGTCCTCATTTAAGTAAAGAGTGATAGTAGTACCGATCTCAGTTTTAGCGCTGTCAGTCATCTCGAAAGAAGTACCCTCATCAGACTCCCAATGAACAGCCTTAGCTCCTTCCTTATAAGAAAGAGAATCAATCGTTACACGGTCAGCAACCATAAATGCTGAGTAAAAGCCAAGACCAAAGTGACCAATAATCTGATCATCATTTGTCTTATCCTTATACTTGTCAAGGAAATCACGTGCACCAGAGAAAGCGATCTGATTGATATACTGATCAATTTCATTTGCATCCATACCGATACCATTATCAGTAAAGGTGATGGTCTTAGTCTCTGCATCAGCAGTAACCTTTACGCAAAGCTCCTTGCCTTCCGGAATGGTGTACTCACCGATCATGTCAAGCTTCTTTAACTTTGTAACCGCATCGCAGCCATTGCTGACAAGCTCACGGAAGAATATATCGTGGTCAGAATACAGCCACTTCTTAATGATAGGAAATATGTTTTCACTGTTAATTGATAAACTGCCTTCTTTATTCATAACATCCTCGTTTCTGCGTCTGTCGTTTTCACAGCAAGCGTAAAAATTTGACGACGCGACTTTCATAGCCAATTTAGAATCATGACATCGAACATTATTAGCACTGTCGCTGCCTGATTGCTATTTTCTTGCTGCAATTCGTATTTTACAGCTATGAACATGATTTGTCAACACGAAAAGATGACAATTCTGCTAGAAAAGGCATAATTTTATAAAAATTTTAGCACTCACTAGAATTGAGTGCTGACTGTACGATTAAGCCTCCTCAAAATCAAGCTGCTTTTGCTTGATCCAAGCAGCAACGTAGTGATCCCAAAGTCGTTCACTGTCACGGTCAAGGGAAAAACGAGAAAATACAGTGCCAGTCGATAATGAAAGAGTGTGATTTCTATAGGAAAGATGAAGCGTAAAGCCATCAATGTCCTGATTATTGGCAAGCATCGGATCATTAAACAAGTTGGAAGCCTTGTCTTTATCAAGAAAGAATGTGATCTGAAAGGAAACAGGAGGCTGCTTACCCTTAATTATCGAAAAACAGACAGGGCGAAGACGCTGCCAGGAACAAAGCTTGTCAGGCTGCGTATCAGCATCCTCAAAAAAAGCGGCATTTAAATGACCGTCCATAGAAAAAGTGATATAGCTGACAATAGTAACAGACAGCACATCAAAGTCATCAAAAGACGGTTGTGTAAACAAATGGGATGTGGCATCCTTTAAAGAAGAGAGTGTAAAAGCAAGCATCATGTACCTCCAAGAATTTAACTCATTTGCGTTTGAAAAATAAACGTAACTATTCTGTCTGAATGCCAGCATTCATAGAAAGCAATTTTGCATGGCTCTGAATAGTTACAAATAAATAAAAAAAGAGCATCCGGTGACGGACACTCTTTTGTACTGGAAAGCTCCCGACGGGACTCGAACCCGTGATCTATTGATTACGAATCAATCGCTCTACCAACTGAGCCACGGAAGCGCTTTGAACCGTACTATATTATGATACCAGAGGCAGAGGGTTTTGTCAAGGGAAAAATGAAAGTTCACACATCATGTTACGAAAGCCCTTCGGTGTAATGGTTTCGTCGCCGGACCAAACTCCGCAGGTTCCTTTTATGTTCTTTATTATTATACATTGCTTTGAAAGACCTGCTTCAAGTGTCCGGCTCGTGAAATCCATTCACCTTCGGGCTTGGCTGTAAATATTGGTTTATCCGTGAACTATAACAGTAAACATTAATTACCAGGGAAATATTCGTCAGGATCAAAAGTTCGAGCTTCTGCTGGAGTGAGGTGGTACACGGGCGGTTCAAAATATCCTTCGTCAGCCAGCTTATTTAAATATACACGATAAAGGGACAAACCAACTAAGAATAATATGGCTATGATACATAGTGAAGCCCAAAATAATTTCTTTTTATTGGTTGTTCGCATTGCAGGCTGCACATGAGAAATATCAAGCTGAGAAAGAAATGCATCAGCTGTTGCCCTGGGAGTATCGAATTCGGAAACTAAATCCGAGTAAGAAATCGGTGAATTTTCCTGCTCAGCCTCAAAATCCTCTAGTGTCTGTTGAAATTTAGAAAGAAATTGTTGTTTTGTTGTTTTATCGCAGCAAAGTAAATCAGACAGCTCACGAATATATTGTTCGATAGCGGTATTCATAATTAAAGACTTTTGCTCCTTTCAAAAATGCAGCGAATGCTGTCATGTACGATATCGTATTCTTCCTTAAGCTGAATCAGATGTTCTCGTCCTTTAGGTGTGATAGAATAAATAACGCGAATACGCTTACGCCCAAGCTTAGTCTCAGAAATATCTTCCTGAGAAATAATATAGCCCTCGTCAGATAACTTATACAAAATTGGGTAAAGAGAGCCTTCCTTGATGATCAGGCGGCCATCGCTTCTGTCCTTAATTTCCTGAACAATACGGTAGCCGTGAGCATCATCTTCATTTAAAATAAGGAGGGCAAGCATCTCAACAGACCCTCGTTTAAACATTTCTATTGCCATGTGTCCCTCCCTTCGACAACTTTTTTGAAGATTGCGGGAGTGCAAAGCACCTTTTAACCCCAACATCATACTAAGCATTTATTATGAATGAAAAGATAATAAAAGTCAAGAGTTAAGATTTATATAGTGGTAGTAATCATGAAATATTGCCGTAAATATCACATGACATGTTGATGTTAAGTGTTTTGTTGGAACCTTGATAAAGGACAGTCGCAGTACCATAAGCTGTATTACCAGAGACATAGCTGTTTTTTGATTTAAAGACGGCAGAAGAATCGGCAATATTAACGATAGCATTTGCGGAAGTTGCGGAAGCGCGAACTCCATAAGTATAATCAAAAGATGCATATATTGACAATGAAAAAATAAAAACGTGATTTTTTAAGTAATAAGAAATTTTTTTTGATTTTGAAGCGGGAGTGCGCAAGGTAGTATTTGAAGTATAAATTTCTGTGATTATATAATCTCCATTTTCTAAATATTGGATATTATAATTGGGAGCAGCAGTAGTTACATTACAGTTTGGAAATAAAAAACAGACAACTAAGAATAAACAGGCAAATAGCTTTTTCATTGTAGTGAATCTCCTTTGTTAATATGTTCGATAATTGGTAATACCAATTTCTTCGGGACCAGGTATATCTGTACCATCATACATAGTTTCAATGGCATACCCATCCTGAAACAAATAAAACCAATAAATCCTGCGGATCGAATAGATAAGCAAAGCTGCAAAGATTAATATGCACGCAGTAATAATGCAAAAGTGCTTTATTTTTCTGCGTTTTATCAAATTATGTAGCTGTGTTGAACTATATTCGCCTAAAAAGCTGTTAGCCACTTCCTTGGGTGATCCAAATTGCTCGACGATATCCTCATATTTAAGAGCAGTCGGATGCTCTGATTCAAATTCTGATAGTCGATTTTTTAAAGATGACAGTATTTCTTTTTTCTCTTTTCCACTGCAGCACAGCTGGTTTGAAAGCTCCTTTAAATACGTATTAATGGCATTATTTTTCAAAATGTACCTCCCTCTTGCAAATGAAATATTGTTTGATCATAAGCATCTCCTTTTTAACAAGTATTCAAAATTCATTTGAACATAATAGACCGCTAAAAGGCAATAGAAAACAACTATGCCAGGTCAGTAATGATATAATGAACTTTTTAAGTAGTATGAACTATAATATATAAAAAGTCAATACTTAGGATTCTTAAATATACTATTGACAAGTAATAAAAGAAATGGTATATATAAAACATGAATACCACGTATATAATTTTTATTCAGAATTAGCGCGCGGAAGACTGGATAAAATTTATGTAAAATAAATTTAGAAAAGGATACAGAAATGAGAAAGAAAGCAGCGTTAGTATTAGGTATGGCAATTACTTTTTCACAGGTTGCCATGGCAGAAGAGATTACTAGCTCGACAGAACAGATTGAAAATTGTACGCCTGAAACTTCTGTGCAGGAAGAAAATTTTCAAGAAACAGAGCAGCAGAGTAATGTGAATGAGGTACAGGAATCAGTATCAGAAGATGAAGAAGTGCAGATGCAGGAGAGTACAATTGAGAGTTCTGAAGTAGAGTCGGAGATTGCATCAGAACTTGATAACACTGTAGAAGAATCAACATCAGAGCTTGATACAACATCAGCTTCGGAAGTAGACAATGATCTGTTACAGAAAATGTATGAATATGCTCAGATTTATAATGATGCCAATGGTGCACCAGAGGGCGATTCGCTGGCGTGTGAGCAGTATGCGGCATTAGAACAGTATCCTGATAATGGGATTATGGTTATAAATAATAATGAGATTTCTGTGTCAGCGTACATTTCAAAGCTTTTAAGTAAGGTTGGAAAAGGCTATAGTCAGGCAAATAGAGATTCAGCGGATTATTTTGATTGCAGCTCATTGGTTAAAAGATGTTTCAGTGAATTGGGAATTACCAATGTGCCTGGTACAACCGCTGGTTGGAATAGTGCATTAAGTTCTGTACCTGTAAATGGAGAGTATGTATTAAGCGGTTCTGGTGGAATGATTCGATATAAACTGATTGCAACAAATGTAACAGAATTGAGTAATCCAGATTTATTTAGTGTACCAGGAACGATTATGGTTTATATTGCACCAGGAGCATCGAAAGGTCATGTTGCAGTATCTCTTGGAAGTTTTGCACGTCAAAATGGAAATTACAATCCAAATTCTCAAAGCAATTTAATTGTACAACAGACAAAAAATTATGTTGTGAATCAGCTTCAGCAGAGATATGGAATAGCAGGACTTGGCGGAACAAGTTCAATGACTGGAAGAGATAAGTTGTACATAAATTCAAATTATCTTGGACAAGATATGAATCTTGGCAATAATACATATTCTGGACCATATAACTCAATTTTTCGTGTAGAGGCAGCCAGTCCAACATTTGGTGTTTGTGTGAATAATTCTGTATCGGGATTGTCTGGTATGAATGTTAAGTATGTTTTAAGACCGGTGCAAGGTGGTAGTACAGCGGCAGCACCAACACTAGGTGATGTAAAGGTAACAGAATTAACTTCAAAAGGATATCGTGTGACAGCAACGTTTTCTGCACCAGCGGGAGTTAAGAGTGTGAAAATGCCGACATGGACTGAGAAAAATGGTCAGGATGATTTAATTTGGCATGAAGCAAGTATCAGTGGAAATACAGCAACATTTTATGTGCCAGTATCCAGTCATAATAATGAGTCTGGAACATACAACACGCATGTATATGTGTATGACGTTTTAGGAAGAGAAACTCTAAAGGGTGTGACTGTAACAGTACCAGCAATTTCGGAAGCTCCTAAGATTCTTAATATTAAGACAGAGGATCTTACAGCAAAAGGATACCGTGTAACAGTAACATTTTCTGCACCAGCAGGAGTAAAAGAAGTTCAGATGCCAACATGGACAGCGAAAAATGATCAGGATGATATAGTTTGGCATATTGCAAGTATTAGTGGAAATACAGCAACATTTTATGTTCCGGTATCTAGTCATAATAATGAATCTGGCGTTTATTACACACATGTTTATGTGTATGATGTAAATGGGGCATATGCATTAGAAGGAATAACAGTGAGAGTTCCAGCAGTGGCAGAAGCACCAGTTATTAAAAAAATAGAAACATCTAATGTGACAACTGCAGGATATACAGTTAAAGTTACATTTTCTGCACAGTTAGGGGTAAAAGAAGTCAAAATGCCAACTTGGACTGAAAAAAATGGACAGGATGATATTGTATGGCATGTGGCAAATATAAGCGGAAACACGGCAACTGCGTATATTCCAACATCTGCTCATAATAATGAAGTAGGGAATTATATTACTCATGTATATGTAGTAGATAAAAAGAACAATGAGGCAGTGGAAGCCGTGTATGTAACGGTTAAATAAATTTTTAAGGAGACATGCGAATGAAGAAAAATATAATTGCAAAAGTATTGATGGTTGTGTTATTGATGCTGGGAATTGCATCCAGTGTATGGGCAAATGGTGTTGCTAGCAAAAAGGCAGTTCTTGAAGGTGATAACTATGTATTTTTTATTCAAAATATTAATACCGGATATAATTCTGCGAAAGCTAATAAAAAATTCGGAAAAGAAGCTGCAAGTTGCAGAGTGTTGAACACACCAATTCCAACTAACTTTTTAATAATTGCAGCAGATGGTGTTCAAATTACTGAGAATAAAATAATAAATAATATAGCTACGACTAGTTCTTTACTGCATTATTATGCAAAAGAACATGAGGGATGGGTGAGATTGAGAGCTAATTCTGGAAGTACAGTATCTGGATATGAGGTTAGAGGAGATTGGAATCCAAATGGCTTTATTATAAGATATGATTAATTCTGCAAACAGAATATTTGAAGATGCTGAGCCTAAACTATATAGTGATGCTCTAAGACAAAAAGAAGAAACATATTATTGCAATTAAAGAAGAGTTTGCTATAAGTACAAGTACAAACCATTGCCCAAAAGAATACTAAACTTTTTGGTGATGGGCTTTGTTAAATATTTAAGAATAAAATTTTCCTTTTGTAAGAAATTCGCTTATAGAATTTGTCTTACATGTATAGAAGTGACGAAATAGCAAAATAAAAAGACAAGGAGCGAGAGAAAGATTATGAAAAAAAGAGTAATAAGCATTGCGGCGACGGTATTGTGCATGGCAATGACCAGTATGACATATGCAAAAGAAATCGAGACAACTACAGAAGATGATGAGGCTTACTATACCTTAGAAGTAAAACGAAAACCATACGATATCGAGAAAATAGCTTCTGTAGTTTTGGGGGAAGATTATCAAAGAGATAAAGAGTATGAAAGGTACTGGTATAATGAAGAAGGTACGCTTGAAGATGAGCTTGAACATGTGGAGTATTATAAGACAGGTTATTATCGAGCATATCCAATGTTTGGTTATAGTAACTGGAATTGGCAATATCAGGATATTTATTTGGAATCAAAATTCCCAGAAGAAGGAGATGAGAAAGATAAGAAAAAGGCGATTGACTATGGCAAGAAGCTGATGGAAGATCTTGATTTTTCCTACAGTGAGATTTCTACATATTTTATGGGAATCGAAAGTGTTAAAGCGTTGGATATGGACGTTGTTGCACCAGGCTATACAGAAGTAGGCTATGAAGAGGTAAATGATAGGGAATGGAGCGAAGAAGATGGTGCATGGCTGATGCTTTTTCGAGGATTGGACGAGGTGGAAGGTTTTCCGCTAAGCACACAGATTATAGATAATGTTACTGTTATGATCTGGCATCCAGAATATGGCCTAATTTATTTGGAAGCTCGCCCAGAATTTGAATTAATAAAAAAAGAACCGGTACAGATTTTACCAGAAGATGAGGCAATGGAGTATTTCGATAAAGTTACTGAGCGATATCAGGTAGAGGCAGAGGAGGCAGATGTACAGGATATTGATATTGTATATATAGTTGATCAGACGGCGCTAGATGAAAAAACATCAGTGTTAGTACCATGTTTTCGATATAAATTCACATGCAAGGGGGAAGCAGAAGATTTCTTCTGGGCAAATGATACTATTATAGGCAGTTCCCAAAAGCAAGGAGAAATGCTGGTGAATGCAGTCAATGGCAGCACAGATTCCATATTTGGATCGGAATTTTTAAAGTGAAAAAGAAAAGTCATCTCTTAAAACTGCTGAAAATGGATTTGCATCGCTGCATCGGTGCAAAGCGATTTCCTGTGATTATTGCTCTAATAGTAGTATTACTGATTGCAAATGTATGGGAATCGGTAATGATAGAATTACAATATAAAATGCGTATGATGGGAAGTTTAGAGAAACTGATGGAACTGCTGATATTTGATCGCTTTAAGGCAGCAGTAATTGTTCTGCTTTCAGCGGTATATACATTTGGATTATGTGATGATCGAAACAGTTCGTATGACAGATTGATTCTGTTTCGATGCAGGCCAGGAGAGTATCTGCTGTCAAAGCTGATTTCCAATGCAATAGGGGTTGTGTCAGCAGTCTGTATAAGCTTTGTACTATTTTCAATTGTACTATTGCCGATTATGCCGCTTGTAGGTGGAGATGGTATGACGCAGTACTTTGGTTACTTCGCATGTGCAATGAATTTTGCAGGACCACTTGCCTATAGTATATTAGTAGGACTTTTGTTTGGATTGTTTGCAGTCTCAGTGACATCATTTGGAATTCTTGCTGTATCTATATTTCCAAATCGGTACGTAGGAATTGCCGCCTCTTTTGTTGCATTCTATGTGATTTATGCATTTACAGGAAGCTTTCCATTTTCCGTGAATTTGTGGTACTTAAGTTCAGGCGTACAGGTGTTAAAAGTAAACGGCTTTGCAGTGAATTACTTTTACGCGATTGGAATAATGATTTTATTTTGTATGGTGCCATGGTGCTTGTGTTTTTGGGCAATGAAGAGGAGGAAACATGAAGGATGGATTTAAGAGTGCGACAATTATTGCGACCCTCAATCTGTTAAGTTGGAAAAAGGACTACCGAATCTGGTCAGTGGGTACAGTGATAATGGTCTTAATTATTCGCTATTTGATCGGAGTACCGCTTTATGCATTGCCAAATGGAAAGACTTCGACAGCACTTGTGCTCCCGGTGCTGTTGGCAGATGCAATGAATAGTAATGGACTACTAAAAGTGCTGATTTTCTTTGGCGGAATTTTATTGTTCTGTGATGCCCCATTTTTAAAGGATAATAAATGGTTTTTAATTCACAGAGCAGGGCGAAGAAGATGGTGGAAGGGAGAATGTCTATACATTGCAATCGCATCCTTTATTTATATGGCATTCATCGCGGCATGTAGTTTTCTCGTGGTGCTTCCTTGTCTGGAGTGGAATGGCTGGGGAAGTATCTGGGAAATCTCCTCGAATAAACTGATGAATCATGTTTTGTATTCTAAGGTATATCCGAAAAATGTCATTTCAAGTACAACTGTATGGAATGCTGCATTTTATTCATATATGGTAAGCAGTATTACGGTGATGCTCTTAGGGTATCTTGTGTACGCATTTAATGTGGTAACAGGAAAAAACTGGCCGGGAATATTGGCAGCGAGTTGTCTTGTCCTGGCTGATCCAGTCGTTATTTATTTTTATAATGAACAGACAAGCTGGATGATGCTGTTTTCGCCAGTAAATTGGAGCAGTATTGAAAATTTGAAGAAATATTCAGGAGAAGGCATGCTGACTTCGATGTATGTTTATGCAGTGATTTTGAGTATTTGTGCCATATTGATGATGGTGATTAAAGAAAGAACTCATGAAATGGATTTATGAATTTAAGCAAGTAATGCGTCTGGCTGTCTCTGACATAAAGTCAAAATGTTACATTAAATGTTACAAAATAATTTAAATAAAAAAGTTTTTGTAACAAAACATACATAGAAATGTATCAGAAATGTAAAGGAAATGTAATTGCATTTTAGACTTAATGCTGATAAAATAGGGATAACATAAGAAAAAGTAAAAAATAGTCAAACAATAATTATTGAATTGGCTGCTTTTGAAATTTCAAAGACATTAAAAAAGTGCAGTTAACGGGGAGAGCGGAAAGGAAAACACGCATGAAAAAAGTATGGAAAAAGCTGTTGGCAGCGGCAGGGATGACAGCGGCACTGGTATCAACATCAGGTTGTATGGTCTCAATTCAGTTTGACAGATCTAAAAGACAGCTTCCTCAAAAACTGTCGTCAGCAGATGAAAAGACATGGGCAGCAGAACCAGTTTGGGTATCATCAGGGGAAGCAGGAGTGCTTACAAAAGAGTCACAAGCTTTTGAATCAGAGTTTGAATCAGAGTCTGAAAAAGAAAGTGAATCTGAACAGGGAACAGCAAAGATGACAGAAAAAGAGTCAGAGTCGCCGACAGAAAGTACAACAGCAGACAGCTTTGTAATTCCTCTGCCACCGCAGGCAGGCTGATTCGTATTTAAAACAGGACAAATTAGGAAGGAGCAAGATAAATGAGAAAATTATTATGTAAGAAAGCGGCGATTACCGCAATGGCAGGAACAATGATGATGATGACGGGATGTGAATTGCAGGGCACTGTAAATAAGAATCAAACGACATCCACAGCAGCACAGACGAGTAAAACAGCGGAGTCATCTGCAAATACACAGCCGTCAAGTGTGACACCTAATACAACTGTGCAGGCATCAACGCCAGAATCACAAAAGCAGGCAGTAACTGAGTCGGCGGCACCAGAGTCAACATCACCAGAGTCAACAGCTCAGAGCCAAGCGCCAGCCAGCAGTTCGGCAGCAAGCAACGTGACGCCATCAAGCGAGGAGCAGGAAGTCAGCTTTTCATTTGAGTGGATCACGGGTGATGTGCCGGAAGGTGATGGTGATGTTGCCTGGTTTACAGTGGAATCAATCGCAGAAGATAATTTTTGGGTGAAATTCCATGGTTCTGCAAACGAAGAAGGAATTAGCAATGTAAGAATTGCAGTGTGGACCGAAGCGAATGGTGAGGATGATATCGAGTATATCGATGCAGAGAGTCTTGGAAATGAGACGAAAGCATATCCAGTATATATTCAGAATCATAATAATGAGAGAGAGGGATATGTTCTGAAGGTATCATATACTAACAAAGCAGGCGAAGAAAAAACGTGTGAGAATTACACACGGATTTCATTAGAGTGAGATAAGCATATGAGTACAATTGAAATAAAAAATCTGACAAAACGTTATGGAGAGGCAGAAGTATTAAGTAATATTAATATGAAGCTAGAGTCTGGAAAAATCTACGGACTTGTGGGCAGAAATGGTTCCGGAAAGACTATGCTTATGAAGCATATCCTTGGGTTTGTAAAGGCAACGCAGGGAACAATTTTGATAAATGGAAAAGTAGTCGGAGAAAATGATGACATGCAGGAGAATATTGGTGCTATCATCGAAAATCCGGGTTTTCTGCCAGAATATTCTGGCTTCACAAATCTGAAGCTTCTTGCTATGATTCAGGGAAAAATCAAAGATGAGCAGATAAAAGACGCGATACGTCTTGTGGGGCTAGATCCAGAAAGCAAAAAGGCGGTAGGAAAATATTCGCTAGGTATGCGCCAACGTCTGGGACTGGCGCAGGCATTGATGGAAAATCCAGATATTTTGCTGTTAGATGAACCTTTAAGCGGTCTGGATAATGACGGCGTACAGGAAATGTGGAAGCTTTTCTTGAAACAAAAAGAAGACGGAAAGCTGATTGTTCTGGCAAGCCACAGTAAGGAAGATATAGGAACGCTTTGTGATGAAATCTTTCGCTTTGATAAGGGAAAAATGGTCGGACATGAGATCAAGAGAGAATAAATGAGTATGTAAAGTGGTAAGTGAAATTTGCCGTGCTGAATAAAATATGTTTTTTATCTCAGCACGGCAGAAAGGAACTTGTATGAGAAAAAAATATAAAATATATTCAGTAATATTAACAGGAATAATTTTGACTGGCTGTAAATCAGTTCGTATGACAAGTCAGGATCGTCAGCAGTTCATGCCAAATGGAATATCAGTAGCACAACAGCTATTAGAAGAAACAGAAGAGGCAACGCAAGCCAAATCTCCCGAAGCAATAAAAACAACGCCATCTGCGAACAACACAACAAGCGAAAGCAGTGTTGAAGAGAGTGAAAGTAGTATGAAAGAAAGCAATCAATCTCAGGATAAGCAGGAAAACAACGTGAATATATTAGCACTAGAAATAGAACCATATGAATTGTCTGATGTTTGTAATGCTATATTTGAAAAATCGTTAGATGAAGTTGAGCAAAGTCAAAATCAATATGGCATGTATTATTTGACGGATGGGGACAGAAGAGTACGCCAGTATGATATGCTTGGCTTAGAATATGAAGTAAAAGGCGTGTCAGGAAGCTATTCTGCAATCGCAGAGATGGCAACCAATACACTTCGGTGGCAGGAAATTTTGTTGAGGGAATCATTTCCACAGGATAAAATTGATAGTGAAATGAAGCCTGAAGATGCAGAAAAAAATTGCAGAGAGATTGCAGAAAAAATAGGATATTCCTATACATACGTTAGAACATATGCAATGGATTTGCAGAGTATTAAGAAAATTAATAAAAATGCAGAAGATAGTGTATCTGGTCCTGGTTATGAAAATAAAGAAGATGAATATGATGGTACTTGGTCAGGTGTATTTACAGGTGGGAAGCCGTGGACACAAGAGGACGAGGCATATTTAGTTATAATGAAAAATCCCCTAATAAATGGAAGAATATTAGAAAACAATGGAAATTTAGATATTGCGTGGATGGTTTATCATCCAGTGAAGGGATTATTATATATGAAAATTCCTCCACGTTATCGTATTTGCAGCGAACAAAAGAAAAATTTGATTGACAGGACACAGGCAGCAGATTATTTGGATAAGGAAATAAATGCGACAAATATTGATGGAAAGAGTATACAGATTACGGATATTTCATTGGTGTATGCAGTAGATGAACTGTCATCTGAAGGAATTCAATGTTCACCATATTGGCGTTTTGGTTTTCAAAAAAGAAAAAATTCTGAATCCGTATGGCTATACAAAGATTTGAATGAGTATGACACATATAGTGATACAGAAGATGTGAAACATCAGGAAAATGGATATTTTTTGATTAATGCAGTTGATGGATCAATCATGTATTAATAGGAGACACATATGAAGGAATTAAAAGCGGAACTAAAACGTGGTATACTGCATGGGAAAATAATATATGTGATGATGATGGTAGCAATACTATTTGCACTTGGGTGGACAGAAAATCTGTCGCAGGCGATAGAATTTAGAGAAAATGCTAACATCGTATTTAGTAGTATTCAGCATGTTTTATATGTGCTGTATTTTGATCGTTTTAAAGCAGTTATGATTGCTGTATTATCATTACTGTGTGCGGGAAGTGTTTATGAAGATATCTCCAGTGGTTTTTTCCTGTTTCAAAAACTTCGAGTAGGAAGGATAGAGCGATATGTGATCTCAAAGATTGCTGCGAATATGTTTCTTGTAACAACAGCAACGATTGGTGGAATTTGGCTTTTTGTGGCTTTCGTAAGACCGCTAATGCCGTTAGTAGGTAATAATCCACAGCAAGATATAGTTGAATACTACGATATTTATCAAACACTAGGCCCCATTCTTTATTTGGCAGCGATGGGATTAATTTTTGGATTATCTGCATCCTTTTTTACTTCTTTTGGGTTATGGATTGTATTTTATATGCCAGATCGCTTTGCAGCACATGCAATTTCCTTTTTGGTTTATTATGGATTATTATCAATTACTGATTTTTTGCCGAGAGAGTTGGATGTTTGGAATCTTACGAGTGCAGCAAAAATGCTCAGAATGACGGATAGTTCATTTTGGAATTATTTATATTCTGTTAGCTTATTACTTGTGTTAAATGCGATTTCGGGAATTGTATTATGGAAAAAGCTAAAAGGAAGGTATGAAAATGGGTAATTTGAAGAAAGGTTGGTATGTTTGCGAAAGCAATTTTATACAGTGGCGTAAAAATTATAGAATATGGATGATTGCGGCAATAGAAACAATATTGATTTTTCGATATCTTCATGGATTATCTGAGTATGGGCAGGCAACAGGAAAAACAATTACGCCGTTTGTTCTTCCAATTGTTTTTGCGGAGGCAGAAAATAGTAATGGATTATTAAAAGTATTAATCTACTTAGGTTGTGTTATGCTATTTTGTAATGCCCCTTTTTTGAATAATCAAAAACCATATATGATTTTAAGGTGCAAACGAAAAGGCTGGTATCTGGGTGAAAACATGTACTTGTGGCTGGCAGCATTTCTCTATATGTTGTTTATTTCGCTTATTTCGCTGATAGCAGTTCTTCCAACAGTTTCAACAAATCGACTTTGGGGAGAAATTGCAGGAGATTTTGTTGTAAATCAAAGAAGCTTAATTCCAGTTTATACGTGGGGACTAGTAATGCCAGTACGAGTAATACAAAATTATTATCCTTTAGCAGCATTTCTGTACACTTTTATTACTGGATGGTTAAGTATAGTTTTCATTGGTAAGCTGATGTACCTGCTAAATTTAAAAATTGGCAAAAAAACAATAGGAATTTCAGCAGCAGTGTTCTTTATTATGTTGGATCCAGTAGCTGTATATTTTACAAATTTTAAACAATATGGTTTGCTTTATGTTTCTCCGATAAATTGGAGCAGTCTTGAAAACATAAATACCGTTTCAGGTTATCCGCATTTATCGGGAGAATATATGTTTATAATGTATGTCATTTTGATTGGAGTAGAATCTTTGCTGAGCTATATATGTTCAATTAAAATGGATATAGAAGTCAAAATGATATAAATTTGTTGAAATGAAAGCGGGAAAATTCTAAAAGGAGCTTGCATGAAAAATACAGGAAATATTGAAACTAGTGGGGCTGGAAAAGTCAGTAGAACCTTCGTTTTACATTGAAAAAAGAAGTGAGATATGATACAATGACAAAAAAATAGGAAAGAAATCGGTAGAGGAATTGCTTAAGGAGGTTTTCATGGAGAAAAAATTAAAGCTTCCAATTGGAATTGAAAATTTTAGTGAACTTCGGAAAAGAAATTATTATTATGTAGATAAGACGGAACTAATTGAACAGGTACTTGAAGATGGCAGTCAGGTGATTTTGTTTACTCGTCCGCGCCGTTTTGGAAAATCGCTTAATATGAGTATGCTTAAAAGCTTTTTTGAAAAAGAAACAGATCCCACTTTATTTGAAGGCTTATATATTGCTCAGAATATTGAATTGTGCAGACAGTATATGGGACAATATCCTGTAATTTCAATCAGTCTAAAAGGGGTAGACTCAAATTCATATGAAGGTGCGTATAAGTTATTGGTTCAGAGCATCTGTGATGAGATAGAGCGTTTTCAGTTTTTAATTGAGAGCAATGAACTTACGCAAATTGACAAAAAAAGATATTTTGAGCTGATTGACAGAAAGATGGAGCCGGATACGTTAGCGGTCAGCTTAAAAGGTCTAACATTGCTTCTTGAAAAACATTATCATCAAAAGGTAGTAGTATTGATTGATGAATATGATGTACCATTGGCAAAAGCATATGAAAACGGCTACTATGATGAAATGATTCTTTTGATTCGCAATCTCTTTGGAAATGTGTTGAAAACAAATGACAGCCTTGCTTTTGCGGTACTGACAGGATGCCTGAGAATTGCAAAGGAAAGCATCTTTACCGGGTTGAACAATTTTAAAGTCTATTCGATCACGGATGATGAATTTGATGAAACCTTTGGTTTTACAAATAAAGAAGTAATGGAAATGCTGCAATACTATGGATTGAGTGATCGGTTTGACGAAGTGAAGGAATGGTATGATGGGTATCGGTTTGGCAATGCCGATGTTTATTGCGCGTGGGATGTTGTAAATTATTGCAGAGATCATTGCAAAAATCCAAACGCAGAATTAAAAAACTATTGGATGAATACAAGTGGAAATGAGATTATCAATCATTTTGTAGATAGTTTGAATCAGCCAGGAATGCTTGCAAAGCGTGAACTTGAGCGACTGGTAAATGGAGAAACGGTTGTCAAACGGGTTGATGAGATGATTACCTACAAGGAGCTATATACAAGCATTGATAATTTATGGAGTACTATGTTTATGACGGGCTATCTGACGCAGCATGGGAAGGAAGGAGATGGCTATTATCGGCTTGCAATTCCGAATCGCGAGATTCGCAACATTATCATTGAGCGTATATTGAAATTGTTTCGTGGAGAAGTTTCTCAAAATCGTGAGATGTTCAGAAATTTTTATACTGCATTGCAAAATGCGAATGCGCCAGTGGTTGAAAAGATTTTGACGGAGTATATGACAAAAACGATTAGCATTCGTGATAATTTTGTAAAAACGGTTAAGGAAAATTTCTATCATGGACTATTGATTGGAATTTTAGGATTTGCAGATGATTGGAGTGTTTATTCCAATCGAGAATCCGGGAATGGATTTAGTGATATTATTATTGAGGCAGGATATGATGACGATGCATTTGGTATTGTAATGGAATTAAAATGGAGCGATGATGAAAAATCGCTTGATCAAAATTGTCGTGATGCATTAGAGCAGATTGATACCAGACAATATACACAGGCATTGCGCAATGATGGCTATCAGAAAATTTTAAAATATGGAATTGCATTTTACCGCAAAAAGTGTCGTGTTATGGTAGAAAGATAGTAAAACCAATTTTTTAAAGTGACAATTTCTTTGTTTTATGGTATGATACGAGAAGCATAGCGACATTAATTGCAATTGCAGAACAGGGCTATTTATAAGCCCTGTCAGAAAGGAAAAGTTATGGAATTACAGGAATCCACAAATCGTCTGGTTGAGCTGATCCGCCACTCCCAGTCACCGTATCATACAATGAAGGAGGCCATCAGTCAGCTTGAAAAGGCAGGTTTTGAGCGCATTTCACTTGCAGAGTCTGCAGCGCTTGAGCCTGGAAAGGCATATTATGTATCAATTTATGATCGTTCACTTGCTGCATTTCGTGTGCCGCAGTCTGGCTTTAAGGGATTTCGTATTATCACATCCCACATCGACAATCCGTGCTTTATGATTAAGCCAAATCCGGAAAGAAAGAAATCTGACTGCATCACTTTAAATGTAGAGCGCTATGGTGGCCCAATCTTAAATACATGGCTGGATCGTCCGCTGACAATTGCAGGACGTGTATGTGTGGCAACAGATGATCCGTTTAATCCGAAGACCATGCTGTACAATTCTAAAAAGCCAGTTGCCGTAATCCCGAACCTGGCAATTCATATGAACAGAGAAGTAAATAAGGGTGTTGAGTTAAAGGTTCAGACTGATCTTGAGCCGATTGTCTCTTTAATCGGAGCAAAGGAAAATACACAGGGATGGCTTCTTGGAAAGATCGCTGCAGAGCTTGGCATTGAGGCAGACAGCATTCTTGATTATGAGCTGTTTTTATGTAATGGTGAGGAGCCATCAATTACAGGTTTTGATGATGAGTTTTTATCAGCGCCAAGACTTGATAACTTGACCTCCTGCCAGTCATGCTTAAATGCAATCATGGATACAGAGGCACTTTCTGATATCTGTAATCTTGTTGTATTGTTTGATAACGAAGAGTGTGGTTCAAGCTCAAAGCAGGGTGCAGGCTCAGTAATCTTGTCTTCCATTTTAGAGAAGATTTATCTGAATACACCAGATACAGACAAGAGCCGCACAGCATTCATCGATGTAATGCTTCACAGCCTGACAGCATCACTGGATGTAGCTCATGCTATGCATCCGAATCATCCAGAGAAGAACGATCCGACCAATCCGATTCCAATGGAGGGTGGTGTTGTTATCAAGATGAACTACAACCAGAGATATGCAACAGATACTAATGCAGTATCAATTGTAGAGGGAATCTGCCGTGCAGAGAAGATCGCTCATACAAAGTTTGTTAATCATGGAGATGCTGTTGGCGGCGGAACACTTGGAAGTATCTTAAGTACTTCAATTCCGGCAATGACAGTAGATCTTGGCGTACCGATTCTGGCAATGCATTCCAGCCGTGAGCTTATGGCTCGTTCTAGTCAGCTTGCAATGGATCAGTTTGCTGAGGCATTCTTTAAATAATAGCGATTGTAAGCAGATTCAGCCCATGTAAGAAGTGCATACAGCACAATAGCTGCCGTACATAAAATTACTATAGATGTAACTACATAGTCCATTTTAAAGGTCTGGCTGCCATAAATGATAAGGTAGCCAAGACCTGCGCGGGCTGCTAAAAATTCACCTATTATCACACCGACAAGACAAAGGCCAATGTTGACCTTCATGTTGTTGATAAAGACTAGCACGGTGCTGGGAAGCAAGACCTTTGTGATGATGTGCATTTTTGTGCCGTTTAGCGTTTGTATTAGCTTTATCTTTTCTGGGTCAACAGATTCAAATGCGTGGTAAAGCGTTAATATTGCGCCAAATACGGCGAGAGAAACTGCGACAACAATGATGGTGCGCGGCTTATTGCCAAGCCACACAATTAAAAGTGGTGCAAGTGCTGATTTTGGCAGGCTGTTTAACAGAATCAGATATGGCTCAAACAGCTTGTAGATCCAGCGAAAGCGCCAGAATAAAAGAGCGGTAAAAAGGCTTATGACCATAGTCATAAAAAAGCTGAGTGCTGTTTCTTTTAGTGTAACAGAAACATGAAGCCACAGTGTATTATTGGCTGCAAAGCTTTGTATTGTGCGTATGACGCGTGACGGACTGCTGAAAATAAAATCATTTATAATGCCAAATCGAGCGCAAAGCTCCCAGATGGCAAAAAACAAAATCCCAATCAGAAACCGTCCGGCAGTTAAAAGCTTGCGGTTTCTTTTTTGTCGTCTGGCAAGCAGACGCATCAATTCTTCATTTTTCATGGGCAAATGCCTCCCAAAGCTTTTGAAAATATGGATTGAATAATGGATGGTTCCTGCGGGCGAGTGGTGAGAGTGCAGTAAAATCAGGATCAAATACGAGCTCCATTTTAATTGTTGAAGGTCGCTTCCCTAAAACAAGCACTCTGTTTCCTGTACTGACAGCCTCTGCCAGATCGTGTGTGACTAAAATGGCAGTTTTCTTGTTCGTGCGGATAATCTCACAAATGTCATTGCAGACAGTGAGCCTTGTCTGGTAATCAAGTGCTGAAAATGGCTCATCCAGAAGTAAAAGCGTGGGCTCCATGATCAGTGTGCGAATAAGAGCAGCTCTCTGGCGCATGCCGCCGGATAATTCAGAAGGCTTTGCACCCAAAAAGCCGCCAAGATCATAGCGAGTAAGCATTTCAGAAGCAGTTTTTCGTGCTTTTCTTTTATCTTTATGGGAGGAATGCTGTATTTCAGGACCAAGAAGTGTGTTGCGAAGAATGCTTCTCCACTCAAAAAGCTGATCTCTCTGCAGCATATATCCAATTTCCTTTCTCGGTTTTATGACAGGCTCGCCTAAAAAGAAAACCTGTCCGGCAGATGACGGCATCAGACCGGCGATAATATCAAGAAGCGTTGATTTTCCGCAGCCGGACGGTCCGACAATCGATATGAAATCGCCTTCAAAAGCCTGAAACGAGATATTGTCGATTACAGGTAAGCAAGATGATGCAGAAAGATAATCAAAGGAAAGATTGCTAACATCAAGCATCGGTTCCATAGTTGCCTCCTTTTAATGAAGCTTAAGGGCATATATCTTCACGGAAAAAGTGCATTTTGTATAAGAAAACCCGTGAACACGACCCCCAATATAGGATATGATACCATTTTGAAAAATGAGTCATTGACGAAAGAAAAAGCAAGTGCTATACTTTATGATACTAAATTAAAGTGTTGAAGGAGGATACGATGTCTATTTTTGATCAATTTTCAAAGGTAACAAAGGATTTTGGAAACAAAGCCCAGGAGATGACGAAAGATATCAAGGGCAAGCTCGAAGAGCAGCAGGCCATTTCTCGTTTGAATGCTCAGGTAAATGAAGCAAAAAATCAGATGAAAAATACATACATGGCAATTGGAGAAAGATACTATGAGCTTCACAAGGATGATGTGGAGAATGACATGGCAAATCAGTTTCAGATCATTGCTGATGCGATGGAAAAGATTGCTAAGTGTGAGCAGCAGATTAGGGATATCAAAAATGAGAATACTTGTCCAAGCTGCGGCGCAACCATTTCAAAGGATGTGCTGTTTTGTCCTAACTGCGGAACAAAAATAGAAAGACCGCAGCCAGAGTCAGAACCTCAGCCGACACAGAAAGTTTGTCCTGAGTGTGGTGCTGCAGTTGATGAGGAGGATGTATTTTGTACTAATTGCGGTGCTCGTGTTGACAGTGAGGAGTCATCAGAAAAAGATGATGAGCAAACTGAATCTGAGCCGACAGATACACAGCAGTAATATACGATATGTAGGCAAATAGCCCTTACATATAAAGAGTTATGAAAAACAAAAACAGAGAGAGGTGCACAGATGGAGCAGAAATTAAAGGTAGGCGTACTTGGTGCGACAGGAATGGTAGGACAGCGTTTTGTAACACTTTTGGAGAACCATCCGTGGTTTGAGCTTGTTGCAGTAGCAGCAAGTCCAAGATCTGCAGGAAAAACCTATGAGGAGGCAGTAGGCGGACGCTGGAAGATGAAGACACCGATGCCTGAGGCAGCAAAGAAGCTTGTTGTGTTAAATGTTAATCAGGTAGAAGAAGTTGCTGCACAGGTAGATTTTGTATTTAGTGCAGTTGACATGTCAAAGGATGAGATCCGTGCAATTGAGGAAGCTTATGCAAAGGCAGAGGTTCCGGTTGTATCTAATAACAGCGCACATCGTTGGACACCAGATGTTCCGATGATGGTTCCGGAGTTAAATCCAGAGCATGCAGAAATCATTCCTTATCAGAGAAAGCGTCTTGGCACCAAGAGAGGATTTATCGCAGTAAAGCCAAACTGCTCAATCCAGAGTTATACACCAGCACTTCACGCACTGCGCGAGTTCGAGCCAACACTTGTTGTTGCAACTACATATCAGGCAATTTCTGGAGCAGGAAAGACCTTCAAGGATTGGCCTGAGATGATCGACAACGTAATTCCTTACATTGCAGGTGAGGAAGAGAAGAGTGAGCAGGAGCCGCTTCGTATCTGGGGCAAGATTGAGGATGGCGTGATCAAGAAGGCAGAGGGACCGCTGATCACAACACAGTGCATCCGTGTACCAGTTGAGGATGGTCATACAGCAGCAGTATTTGTAAACTTTAAGAAGAAGCCAACAAAGGAAGAGATCATTGATCGTTGGAACAATTTCAGCGGCGAGCCGCAGAAGTTAAATCTTCCAAGCGCACCAAAGCAGTTCATCCGCTACATGGAGGAGGACAACCGTCCGCAGGTACACTTAGATCGTGATTATGAGCATGGAATGGGCATCTCATTAGGCCGTCTGAGAGAAGATACTGCATTTGACTATAAGTTTGTTGGTCTTTCCCACAATACACTGCGTGGTGCAGCAGGCGGTGCAGTTTTGAGTGCAGAGCTTTTAACTGCAAAGGGCTATATCACACCAAAGAACGCATAAGCGTAAAATATAAATAGTGACAGAAAGGGGATAAAAATGTCTGTTGAAAAAAAGTTTTATGGCTATACAGCCGATCAGAAGGAGATTTCTTCCTACACACTCACAAACAAATCCGGAATGAAGGCAGTTTTGCTTGATATCGGTGCTGTTATTGAGAGTCTTCTTGTACCAGATAAAAATGGAAATCTGGTAGATGTTGTATTAGGATTTGGTGATCCAAAGCTTTATCTGGAGAATAACGGAAGTCTTGGCGCTGTCGTAGGCCGTCATGCAAACCGTATTGCAAATGCAACGTACACTTTAAATGGAGTTACTTATAAGCTTGAGGCTAATAATGGTCCTAACAATCTTCACAGCAACCCGGGAAGCTACTATAAGCGTCTGTGGGATGCAAAGATTGGAGAAAACTCAGTTGCATTTACACTTCATAGTCCAGATGGTGATCAGAATTATCCGGGTAACTTTACAGTTACAGTTACCTATACGCTAAGTGATGAGAATGGTCTTTCTCTTAAATATGATATGGAGAGCGATAAGGACACACTTGCAAATCTGACAAATCACAGCTATTTTAACATGGATGGTCATGACAGTGGTGATGTTTTGTCACAGAAGGTATGGATTGATGCTGATCAGTTTACACCTTCTGATGCAACTCTGATCCCGACAGGTGAGTATAGAGATGTTACAGGAACACCATTTGACTTTAGAACAGAAAAAACCATCGGACAGGATATTCATGCAGATGATGAGCAGATAAAAAATGGCGGCGGCTATGACCATAACTATGTCTTAAAGACAGATGGCAAGTTTGCAAAGGTTGCATCTATGACAGGTGCAAAGAGCGGTATCGTGATGGATGTTTACACCGATATGCCAGGTATGCAGGTATATACTGCAAATGGAACAACAATTGAATGCGGAAAAAATAAAAGCTCATATAAGCCATTCTGCGGTGCATGCTTTGAGACACAGTTTTTCCCGGATTCCATTCATCATGAGAATTTCAAGAGCTGTGTATTAAAGGCAAATACAAAGTTTACAACTGTTACAGAATATCGTTTCCATCAAACATTATAATATTTGGTATAACAGCAAGGAGGAGGCAGCAGCAAAAACTACTGCCTCTTGTTTGCGTTTTAAGGAAAAAAGTAAATGTAGAAAGGTTTTTTCATGGGGAAACAATTGTTTATCGCTGAGAAGCCGAGCGTTGCAGCAGAATTTGCAAAGGCGCTTAAGGTAAATGGCGGACGAAGGGACGGCTATTTAGAGTCTGACCAGTATGTGGTGACTTGGTGTGTTGGTCATTTGATCACGATGTCTTATCCAGAGATCTATGATCCTGCACTCAAAAAGTGGAGCCTTAATACAATTCCATTTTTCCCAGAGGAATGGAAATATGAGGTGATTGGCTCTGTCAAAAAACAATTTGCCATTGTAAAGGGATTATTAAACCGTGCAGATGTAGATACTATTTATATTTGTACCGACTCTGGACGTGAAGGTGAATATATTTATCGTCTGGTAGACCAGATGGCCGGCGTCAAGAACAAAAAGAGGCTGAGAGTGTGGATTGATTCTCAGACAGAAGAAGAAATTTTAAGAGGAATACGTGAGGCAAAGGATTGGAGCTTTTATGATCATCTGAGCGATTCTGCTTATTTAAGAGCTAAGGAAGATTATCTTATGGGCATCAATTTTTCCAGAGCACTGACGCTGAAATTTGGTCCTGCTGTTGCTTCCTTTATGAATACAAAGTGGTCTGTCATCTCAGTAGGACGTGTAATGACATGTGTACTAGGCATGGTTGTACGAAGAGAACGTGAAATACGAAGCTTCGTAAAGACACCATTTTACCGTGTGATTATATCGCTTCCTGTGGCACAGGAGGAAAATAAGGGAACTATAGAGGCTGAGTGGCGAAGTGTGGAAGGCTCAAAGTATTTTCAGTCGCCAAAGCTTTATAAGGAAAATGGTTTTTTAAAGAGAGAGACGGCACAGGAGCTTATAAGTTATCTGGAGGCACCTCTTAATCCAGAAGAAAAAAAGCCTGACTGTACTTTAATTAAAATTGAGAAGAAAAAAGAGCAGAAGCAGCCACCGCTTTTATTTAATCTTGCCGAGCTTCAAAATACATGTTCAAGACGATTTAAGATAAGTCCTGATGAGACACTTAAAATCGTTCAGGAATTATATGAGAAGAAGATGGTCACATATCCAAGAACAGATGCGCGTGTGCTTTCTACTGCAGTGGCAAAAGAAATTTCAAAAAATATTCGCGGCTTAAGTAATTTTGCACCTGTGGGCAGTTTTGCACAGGAAATCTTGTCACAGGATGCATGGAAAACAATCGCAAAGACACGCTACACAAACGATAAGCAGATCACAGATCACTATGCCATTATTCCAACGGGACAAGGTCTTGGTGCATATGAGCGTTTGTCAGGCGTGGCAAAGGGCGTATATGAGGTAATCTGCCGCCGCTTTCTCAGCATTTTTTATGGGCCGGCTGTCTATAAAAAATACGCACTTGAATTTCAGGTAAAGACGGAGCACTTTTTCACATCATATCGTATGCTGGAGGATCCGGGCTATTTAAAGGTAACAGGCATGCCACAGGAAAGTATAGCACAAAAAGAAGGCGAGGAAGAATTTGCTGTTGATGAAACATCATTTTTAAGCCGTATTTTGTCAGGCTTAAAAAAGGGTATGCTCTTTGAAGAAACCTCATATGCTGTAAAGGAGGGTGAGACATCACCGCCTAAGCGCTATAACTCAGGTTCACTGATTCTGGCCATGGAAAATGCAGGCCAGCTTATTGAAGATGATGAGCTTCGCGCGCAGATTAAGGGAAGCGGCATTGGAACAAGTGCTACGCGTGCAGAGATTTTAAAAAAACTTGTATCAAATGGATATTTGTCTCTAAATGCAAAGACACAGATCATAAAGCCGCAAAAGCTTGGAGAAGCCATATATGAAGTAGTAGCTGTGTCTATCAGGCAGCTTTTAAATCCTGAGCTGACAGCTAGCTGGGAAAAGGGACTGACTTATGTTTCAGAGGGTACGATCACATCACAGGAATATATGGATAAGCTGCAAAATTTTGTTGCTAGAAGAACACAGGGAGTTAAGCAGGTAACAAATCCGGGAGCAATCCGCGGAAACTTTGCAGGCTTTGAGGCTTTTTATGAGACTTCGCGCAAGTCTTAAAAAAACATGGTTGCACAAAAGCAAAATATAAAGTAAACTAATGATGATAGGCAGCCTGCAAAAATCGCAGACTACGGAAAGGTATGGTAAAAAGATGGATTCAATTAAAGTATCTGCACTTTATAACACAGAAGAGACAATCGCAAAGGAGCTTTTTAAGGATGACTGCTATCCGTGGGAAATCCTTCCGAAGATTAAGGATTTTATCTTAACACTTGGCCCGACACTTCCGAAGGATAAGTTTGATGAGATTGAGAAGAATGTATGGGTAGCAAAGTCAGCTGTAGTTGCAAAAACGGCATCTATCACAGGACCATGTATTATTGACGAGGATACAGAAGTTCGTCATTGTGCTTTTATCCGTGGAAATGCACTCGTTGGAAAGCATTGTGTAGTTGGCAATTCAACAGAATTAAAGAATGTAATTTTGTTCAATAATGTACAGGTTCCTCATTACAATTATGTAGGTGATTCCATTTTGGGATATAAGTCTCATATGGGTGCAGGCTCCATTACATCAAATGTTAAGTCTGATAAAAAGCTTGTTGTTGTAAAATCAGAAAATGAAGCGATCGAGACAGGATTAAAGAAATTCGGTGCAATGCTCGGCGACAATGTAGAGGTTGGCTGTGGAAGCGTTCTTAATCCGGGAACTGTTATCGGACCAAACAGCAATATCTATCCACTTTCCTCAGTCAGAGGAATCGTTCCCGCCGGAAGTATCTATAAGCACGCCGGTGAAGTAGTGATAAAGCAGGTGGAGGAGTGATTCATCTTCGGAAAAAGAAAAATGAAGAACATACACCTAAAGTAAAGAAAAAGACAGGTATCATTCAGTCTATTTTAAATCCTATCGGATTTGCAAAAAAGTTGTACGATGACGATCAGGTCATGACAAATGCTGCAACTATTACATTGTTTATGGTTATGTCATTGTTTCCAATGCTGATGATTTTGCTTTGGCTTATGTCACGCATGATGCTGTCGCCAGAGGTGCTTCTAAAGATAGTATCCTCTGTTCTTCCAGAAGAAATGCTTGAGCTTGTAACAGGAATTGTGTCTGATTTGTATGAGAAATCGCTTAGCGTATCAGCGTTGTCGATCACAATTATCATGGCATTGTGGTCATCATCAACGGGAATCTCATTTTTAGTTAAGGGACTAAACCGCGTCTATAAAAGAGAGGAACAGCGAAATTGGTTTGTACACAGGGCATTGTGTCTTGTATATACGGGCATATTTCTAGTGATAATGCTTCTTGTAATGGCATTTCTTGTATATGGAAGCAAGTTTCGTGTGTTTTTAATTTCGGTATGGCCGGAACTTGAAAACTGGACTGTTTTGATTACCATTTTGCAAAATGGCATTGCGATTGGCGGCATGATTCTTTTCTTTCTTGCCGTTTACAACATTTTCCCGCAAAAGCGTCTGCCTTATAGAAAGCAGATGCCTGGTGCAATCGCAGCAACTATTGGATGGTACAGCTTTTCAGCGATCTACGCCACATATATACGCAACAGTAAGAATCTTGCCTTTATGTATGGAAGCCTTGCGTTAATTATCGTGTTTTTAGTATGGATGTATGTCTGCATGAATATTGTGCTTATTGGCGGCGAAATCAACTTCTTGTATAACAATCGTTATTACTATAAGTTATATTTGCTGACAGAAAAGCAGATTGATATTCAGGAATATTTCATGCATGCTAAGTCAGAGACAGAGATATTAGAACCGGAAGTGGTGGACGAGGAAGAAAACACTAAAGAGTGGGAACAAAAAGAGCCAGAAGTGGCAGAAATACTAGAGGAGCCACAGCCAGAAGTGGCAGAAATACTAGAAGAACCGCAACTGGCAGCATCGGAAGAAATACAAGAGCAGCCAGATTTGTCAGAGAAAATAGAATAAGCAAAAAAGCACTCATGTAAACATTTGCGTGAGTGCTTTTTTATTTTTGTCAACCGAATTTCAACTTCTTTTTGCGCAATTTCTACCTTATTTTCACAAAAATAAAAAGCAAATATGATAAAGTATAGGACAAAATGCAAATTTGTTGAAAAGTAACAAAATAAAATGAGTATTTTTGAACAAAAAACCATCGCTTTTTTTGAAAAGCGTGGTATAATTTAGATGTATGCTAAGTGAAAGAGGGGATTTTAATCATGGCAAAAGAAATGATTGCAATGCTGCTTGCCGGTGGACAGGGATCACGTCTGTATGCACTGACACAGAAGCTTGCAAAACCAGCAGTACCTTTCGGTGGAAAATATCGTATTATCGATTTCCCGTTATCAAATTGTGTGAATTCAGGTATTGATACCGTCGGTATTCTAACACAGTATCAGCCGTTGGTATTAAACGAATATATTGGAAACGGACAGCCTTGGGATCTTGACCGTCTGCATGGCGGCGTTCATGTTCTTCCGCCGTATCAGCAGGCGTCCGGCTCTGACTGGTATAAGGGAACTGCAAATGCGATTTATCAGAATATTTCCTTTATAGAGCGTTATAATCCACAGTACGTAATTATCCTTTCAGGTGATCAGATTTGCAAGCAGGACTACAGTGATTTCCTTCGTTTCCATAAGGAAAAGGGTGCAGAGTTCAGCGTGGCAGTTATGGAGGTTCCGTGGGATGAGGCATCTCGTTTCGGTCTGATGGTGGCTGACGAGGATTCTCGTATTACAGAGTTCCAGGAGAAGCCAAAGAATCCAAAGTCAAATCTGGCTTCCATGGGTATTTACATTTTCAACTGGGATATCTTAAAGAAGTATCTTATTGAGGATGAGGCAGATCCAAATTCTCAAAATGACTTCGGAAACAACATTATTCCAAACCTTCTTCGTGACGGACGTAATATGTATGCATATCGTTTTGATGGATATTGGAAGGATGTTGGAACTATTTCTTCCTTGTGGGAAGCAAATATGGAGGTTCTTGATCCTGAGCACAGCGGTATCAATCTGTTCGATGAAAACTGGAAGATTTATAGCCGAAACAGCGGTATGACAGGTCATCGCATTGGTGCAGATGCAGAAGTGGAAAACTCCATGATTACCGATGGATGCCGTATCCATGGTAAAGTAAAGCACTCCATTTTATTTGCAGGTGTTTCTGTAGAGCCGGGTGCAGTTGTTGAGGATGCAGTTGTCATGGGTGGCACTGTAATCAAGGCAGGTGCACAGGTAAGACATTGTATTATCGCTGAGAATGTTGTAATTGGCGAGAATGCAGTTGTAGGCGAGGCGCTCTCAGAGGGCGGCAAGGGCGTTGCGACAGTCGGTGCAGGTGTTTATATTGGAGACAATGCAAAGATTGGTCCAAACGCAATGGTCAGCGAGAATGTAAAGGGTGGTGAAGAACAATGGTAAAATCAAATGTAAATGCGCTGGGAATTATCTTCCCGAACAGTTATGATAATATGGTTCCGGAGCTGGTAACAGAGCGTCTTATGGCTTCCATTCCCTTTGCAGGACGTTATCGTATGATCGACTTTATCCTTTCAAGCATGGTAAGCAGCGGAATTGATAATATTTCCATTATTGTCCGCAATAATTATCATTCCTTGATGGATCATCTTGGTTCGGGACGTGAGTGGGATCTTACCCGTAAAAATGGTGGTTTGACAATTATTCCTCCATTTGCAGAGAAGACTGTAAAGATGTATAACGGACGTGTTCAGGCACTTGCCAGCATTCTTGAACTTCTGCGTGACCAGAAGGAAGAGTATGTTGTAATGTCAGATGCCAATATTGCAGTTAATTTTGATTTCAGTGCAATGCTGCAGGCTCATATTGAGAGTGGTGCTGATGTAACAGTTGCATATAAGGAAGAGGAATTAGCAGACAGTCTTAAGAATTTAGATATCATGAAGGAAGATTTCTTCTATACACTTGCACTTGAAGGAGATAGAGTAAAGAAGATTTATGTAAACTCCGAAGAGTCTGGTCCACAGAAGCTTTCTATGAATATTTATATCTTAAAGAGAGAGCTTCTGATTGATTTAGTACATACTGCATTTGTTCGCGGATATGTTTACTTTGAGCGTGATATTCTTGCACATAGACTCGATAAGCTGAATGTAAAGGCATATCGTTTTGACGGCTACCTTGCAAGAATCACCGATATGAAGAGCTACTTCGATGAGAACATGAAGCTTCTTGAGGATGAAAATCTTGATGCACTGTTTGCACCAAATCCGATCTACACAAAGATTCGTGATGATAACCCGACACGCTACATCAACGGTTCTAAGGTAAAGAACGTGATGGCTGCCGATGGCTGTATCATCGAGGGTGAGGTAGAGAATAGTGTACTCTTTAGAGGTGTTAAGATTGCAAAGGGCGCAAAGGTAAGAAACTGCGTACTGATGCAGGATACTGTAGTTGGTGAAGGCTGTGATCTTGAGTATGTTATCACAGATAAGAATGTAACCATCTCTGCCGATAAGGAAATCAAGGGCACAAATACCTTCCCGGTATATGCTGCTAAGTTCCAGAAGATTTGATAAAAATATTACAAAAGAGGGGTGGTCATTTTGACGCTCCTCTTTTTTTTCAAAAACTCTTGTAGGATCTTTTGAATTTTGGTATGATAGTAAAATATGGAGAAATCTGCTGTTTTTTACTTGACAGCTTATAGATACAGGCCTGCGGGCCGGGAGGTTAATTTTATGAAACATGCCCATCAGATCAAATCGGTGGCGCCGGGCTCAATTGCAGAGGAGCTAGAGCTAGAGCCAGGTGATAAGATCCTGCAGATTAATGGTCAGGATATCGAGGATGTCCTTGATTATCGTTTTTATATTCAAAATGAAGAAATAGATATGGTTGTCCAGAAAAAGGATGGCTCAGAGGTGGAGTGGGAGTTCGATAAGGACTTTTACGAAGACCTTGGCATTGAGTTTGAGAGCGGTCTTATGTCAGATTATCGTTCCTGTACAAATAAGTGCATCTTCTGCTTTATTGACCAGATGCCGCCGGGAATGCGCGATACGCTTTATTTTAAAGATGATGATGCAAGACTTTCATTTCTTCAGGGAAATTATATTACATTGACAAACATGAAAGAGCATGATCTTTCACGTATTATAAAATATCATCTGTCACCTATCAATATTTCAGTTCAGACGACAAATCCGGAGCTTCGCGTAAAGATGCTTCACAATCGTTTTGCAGGAAAGATCATGGAAACGCTGAATCGTCTTCGTGATGCAGATATTGAGATGAACGGTCAGATCGTTTTGTGCAAGGGAGTAAATGACGGTGCCGAGCTAGAGCGTTCAATTCGCGATCTTGCAGGATTATATCCGCAGATGCAGAGTATGTCAGTAGTTCCAGTTGGTTTAAGTAAATATCGTGAAGGCTTGTATCCGTTAGAGCCGCTTACAAAAGAGGATGCAGAAAATGCCCTTGATATTATTGGCCGTTTTCAAAATGAAATGTATGAACGTTTTGGCACACATTTTGTTCATGCAAGTGATGAGTTTTATCTGCTTGCAAATCGTCCTCTGCCGCCGGAAGAAGTTTATGACGGCTACGTGCAGCTTGAAAATGGTGTTGGTATGCTGCGTCTTTTAATAGAAGAAACAGATTATGCATTGGAAGCGTTAAGCGGTGATGAGCGTGCCCATACACTGTCTCTTGCGACAGGAAAGCTGGCATACCCATTTTTAAAGGATATTGCGGCAAAGGTTCATGAGAAGTTCCCAAATGTGAACATTACAGTCTATGAGATTTTGAATGATTTCTTCGGACATGGTGTTACTGTGTCTGGTTTGATCACTGGACAGGATTTAATTAAGCAGCTTACAGGCAAGCCATTAGGAGAGGCTCTTCTTCTTCCAGCGAATATGTTTAGAAGTAATGAAGAAGTATTTTTGGACGATCTAACAAAGCAGGATGTTGAAAAAGCTTTACAAGTTCCGATAAATATTGTAAAATCAGACGGGCAGGAACTGATTCGTGCAATGCTGATGGAAGAAAGTGAAGAAACAGGGCAGCTTCATTCTCCATATGAGCTGTAATTACGAATGTTTTTGAAGATTTATATTTATGTAAGAAAGCGAGAAGAATATGAGTAAACCGATAGTTGCTATCGTAGGCCGCCCGAATGTCGGAAAGTCTACGTTGTTTAATGTAATTGCAGGCGATTCCATCGCCATCGTAAAAGATACGCCAGGTGTAACAAGAGACCGTATTTATGCGGACTGCAGTTGGCTGAATTATAATTTTACCCTGATTGATACAGGTGGTATTGAGCCGGATTCAAGTGATGTAATTTTGTCACAGATGAGAGATCAGGCACAGATCGCAATTGATACTGCAGATGTAATTATTTTCCTTGTTGATGTAAGACAGGGACTTACCGATGCAGACGGCAAGGTAGCAGATATGCTTCGCCGCAGCCAAAAGCCAGTTGTTCTTTGTGTTAATAAGGTGGATTCCTTTAAGAAGATGGAAGCAGATGTATATGAGTTTTATAACCTTGGAATCGGTGATCCGATCCCTGTATCTGCATCAAACCATCAAGGTGTCGGTGATCTTCTTGAGGCTGTCAGTGATCATTTTAAGAAGGACGGCAGTGAGTCAGATGATGATGATCGTCCGCGCATCGCTATCGTAGGCCGCCCGAATGTTGGAAAATCATCTATCGTAAACCGTCTTGTAGGCGAGAAGCGTGTGATTGTATCTGACATTGCAGGAACAACACGTGATGCCATTGATACGCCTCTTAAGAGAAATGGCCGCGAGTATATCCTTATTGATACAGCAGGTCTTCGCCGCAAGAGCAAGATTCACGAGGATCTTGAGCGCTATAGTATCATTCGCACTGTTACAGCAGTAGAGCGTGCCGATGTCGTCGTTATGGTAATTGATGCGGCAGAGGGCGTTGCAGAGCAGGATGCAAAGATTGCAGGTATCGCACACGAGCGCGGTAAGGGTGTAATCATTGCAGTAAACAAGTGGGATGCTGTTGAAAAGGATGATAAGACAATCTACAAGATGACAGAAAAGATCAAGCAGACACTTGCATATATGCCATATGCAGAATTTGTCTTCATCTCTGCAAAGACAGGACAGAGATTAGATAAGCTCTTTGAGCTGATTGATATGATCATCGAAAATCAGTCTATGCGTATTGCAACTGGTGTGTTAAATGAAATCTTAGCAGAGGCTGTAGCTATGCAGCAGCCGCCGTCAGATAAAGGACGCCGCTTAAAGATCTTCTACATGACTCAGATTTCAGTAAAGCCGCCGACATTTGTTGTCTTTGTAAATGATAAGAAACTGATGCATTATTCTTACACACGATATATCGAGAACCAGATCCGCAATGCATTTGGCTTTAGAGGAACACCGCTTCGCTTTATTATCCGCGAGAGAAAGGAAGATAAGTAATGATACGCGTATTATTGCTGGTGATCGGATATTGTCTGGGAATGATCCAGACAGGTTATCTTTATGGAAGAATGAAGGGAATTGATATCCGCAAGGCGGGAAGTGGAAACTCCGGTGCGACAAATTCACTTCGAGTACTTGGCAAAAAGGCTGGTCTTATCGTCTTTGCTGTCGACTTGTGCAAATGTTTTATTCCATGTTTGATCGTAAAGGCATGGGCTGTTTCAAGCGGACAGCAGCATATGGAAGATATCTATATGCTGTATCTGGCGTTTGGTGTTATTTTGGGACACAATTATCCATGCTATTTAAATTTTAAGGGCGGAAAAGGAATCTCCAGTACATCAGGCTTTATTTTAGCATTTGATCTTCGTATCGCCGCTGTGTGTCTGGCAGCATTCAGTGTAATTGTTGGAACGACACGCTACGTATCATTAGGCTCACTGACAGTTGTTTCAATCTGCTTCGTGATGGGTGTGATTTTCGGCGTAAACGGTATGCTTAGTGTAGAGCCGGCAAATATGGCAGAGTTTATTATATTGCTTGCTCTAATTACAATTCAGGCATATATTCGCCACAGAGCAAATATCAAGCGTCTGTTAAGCGGCACTGAAAATAAAATAGGTGCTAAGAAATAAATATAAGGAAGGTTTGTGTTATGGCAAAAGTCAGCATTATAGGAACGGGAACATGGGGCATTGCCCTTGGCATGGTGCTGGCGCAGAATGGCCATGAAGTAACGGCGTGGTCTGCGCTGCCGAAGGAAATTGAGGCACTAAGGGAAAGCTATACATGCAAAAATCTTCCGGGAGTTGAGATCCCGAGAAGCATTGTATTTACAGCAGACTTACAGGAGGCATGTACTGATAAGGAGATGCTTGTTTTGTCAGTTCCTTCGGTATTTACCAGAGGAGTAGCAAAACAGATGAATCCTTTCGTAAAGGAGGGACAGCTGATTGTAAGCGTAGCAAAGGGCATTGAGGAAAAAACATTAATGACAATGTCCCAGCAGATTGAAGAAGAACTTCCGATGGCAAATGTTGCAGTTCTTTCTGGCCCAAGCCATGCAGAGGAAGTAAGTCGCGGCATTCCGACAACTGTTGTTGCTGGAGCAAAGGACAGACAGACAGCTGAGCACATCCAAAACTTGTTTATGTCATCTGTCTTTCGTGTATATACAAGCCCTGATATCTTAGGTATTGAGCTTGGCGGTGCACTTAAAAATGTCATTGCCCTTGCAGCAGGTGTCAGCGATGGTCTTGGCTGCGGTGATAACACAAAGGCAGCTCTTATGACAAGAGGAATCGCAGAGATCACAAGACTTGGTGTAGCAATGGGCGGAAAGCCGGAGACATTTTCCGGACTTTCAGGAATCGGAGATCTGATTGTCACATGCACAAGCATGCATAGCAGAAACAGAAGAGCCGGCATCCTGATCGGACAGGGAAAGACAATGCAGGAAGCCATGGACGAAGTTCAGATGGTGGTAGAAGGTGTGTACTCTGCGAAGGCAGCCCTTGCACTCAGCAAAAAATATAATGTTTCCATGCCACTCGTGCAGGAAACTAATCAGGTTTTGTTCGATGGAAAAACAGCAGCAGAAGCATTAAAGGATCTGATGCTTAGAGACAGAACAATTGAGAGTGAAAATTTGCTGTGGGAAAATAAGTAACAATAATATCCTAACGAATAAATTCCTAACGAATAAATTCCTTCATATGCGCATAGACTGACAGTAACAGCCCGGACTGTCCGGGGATGATTGTCAGGAGGCGTGTATGAAGGAATTTCACATTTATAAGGATATCAGACAGCGAACAAACGGAGAGATCTACTTAGGGGTTGTAGGCCCGGTGCGTACCGGCAAGTCCACCTTTATCCGCCGTTTTATGGATGAGATGGTCATCCCACATATGGAGGATGGTCCGGCGAAAACGCGCTCTAAAGATGAGCTTCCGCAGGCAGCATCAGGCAAGAACATTATGACAACAGAGCCTAAATTTATTCCGACAGAGGCGGCAAAAATCTTCTTAGAGGATAAGACAGAGATGAAAATTCGTCTCATTGACTGTGTTGGCTTTCTGATTCCTGGCGCGTTTGGTGCCACAGAAGAAGAAAAAGAGCGTCTTGTACATACACCATGGTTTGATTATGATATTCCATTTTCACAGGCGGCAGAGCTTGGCACGCGAAAGGTAATTGAAGAACACAGCACAGTAGGTATTGTTGTGACGACAGATGGCAGTGTGACGGGAATCGAGAGAGCAGCCTATGAGGAAGCGGAGAAGAAAACAATAGAAGAGCTTAAAAAGCATCAAAAACCATTTGTAGTTGTCTTAAACACAAAGACACCTTATACACTGGCTGTAAAGCAGCTTACAAAAAAGTTGCAGGAAATGTATAAGGTTACAGTAGTGCCAATGGACTGCGCATCGATGGATCTTGAGGATATAAGTCAGCTGATGAAAAAAATCTTGTTTGAATTTCCAGTGTGTCAGGTCGATTTTGAAACGCCGGGTTGGTTTGATGTGCTTGAGCTTTCTAGTCCTGTCAAAAAAGCAGTCATCGAATTTGCGCAGAAAGTCATGAATCAGATCAGCTGTATGCGCGATGCAAAGGTACCAGAAAAAGAAAACCTTCCGCAGCAGATTAGCCGCTTTGTGTTAGAAGAGACAAATCTTGCACAGGGAAAGATCGTCTATGAGATAAGCTTAAAGGAAGAACTTTATTTTTCACTGGCCAGTGAATGTGCAGGCTTTTTGCTTACATCACAAAAGCAGCTTTTTGATGCTCTTGCCGAATATGCCAGACTTCGCTCTCAGTATCAGAAGGTACAGTCAGCAATGGAATCAGTTGCCCAAAAGGGATACGGTGTTGTCACGCCAGAGAGAAAACAGATAAATATCTCAGAGCCAATAGTCGTGCGTCACGGAAGCAGATATGGCGTCAGAATGAAGGCAACGGCTCCGTCAATTCATATGATACAAAGCATGGTAGAGACAGAGATTGCACCTATAGTCGGAAGTGAACAGCAGGCAAAAGATCTAGTCGATTACATAGAATCTGCGGCACAGAAAGAGCAGGATGGAATCTGGAACACAAACATCTTCGGAAAATCAATTGAGCAGATCGTCGAAGACGGCATGAACGCTAAAATAAACCAAATGACAGACAGCTGCCAGCAAAAGCTTCAGGATGCGCTTAAAAAGATTATAAACGACAGCAATGGCGGTATTGTGTGCATAATTATCTAACGATACCTTGACGATACGCGCAAAAAAAGGTATATTACTAAAGATAAGGCTCCTTATAATGAGCCGACAGAAAGGTAAGGAATTTTATGGACACAACGACACTATTGTATATCGGGCTTGCCGTTATTGTTGTCGGTGTGCTGGTCTATCAGGTTGTCACCAGCAACAGCCGCCGCAACAAGCGTTTTTTAAGCTCGATCATCAACTCATGGGGAAATCTGCCAAAGAGAGAGTATGATTACGGTGAGCTTGAGCACATTGCCAAATATTTTCAGGCAACAAAAAAGGAAGAGTTTACGATTGATGATATCACATGGAACGACTTAGATATGGACTCTGTGTTCTGTATGATGAATCAGTGCCGCAGCAGCAGCGGAGACGACTATCTTTACAAGCTGCTGCGTACACCGCTGACAAGCAAGAAGGAGCTTGAGGAGAGAAACCGCATCATAAGCTTCTTTCAGCGAAACGAAAAGACAAGAATAGCTTACCAGATGGAGCTTTCCAAGGTAGGTCATTCAAAGAAGTTTGCATTGATTGATTATGTCAACAACATCACAAAGCTTCTTCCTGACAGCAACCTTGACAACTACATGCATCTGTTTTTGTATGTTGTAGTAATATTTGCGATTATCGCACAGCCAGCAAGCGGTATTCTTGTTGCAATAGGTGTGCTGATCTACAATATCTACACCTACTACAAAAAGAAAACAGAGATTGAACCATATTATGTGTCTGTTGGTGCCATTGTACATTTAGTGTCCTGTGCACAGGGACTGTTAAAGCTGAATGTGCCAGAGCTTAAAGATTACACAGAGAACTTAAAGCAGGCTGTAAATGCTCTTTCATCTGTAAAGGGAAATGCAAAGTTTCTTGGTTCCACTGACAAGTTCAGCGGAAATATGGGCTCTATGATGATGGACTATTTAAACATGTTCTTTAGAATTGACTTGATCATGTTTAATCGTCTGTTGGCAAAGGTTCAGAAGCACAAAAAAGAGATGCTTATTTTAATGGACGAGATTGGCCGTCTCGATGCCTATATCTCCATTGCCTCATTCCGCGAGCTTATGCCATTTTACTGCGAGAGTGAATTAGAGGAGTCAAAAGAGGGCTTTGTTGAGGCAAAGGATATGTATCACCCTCTGCTTTCAGAGCCAGTTGCAAATAGTATTTACGAGCATCATCCAGTGCTTCTTACAGGTTCAAATGCATCTGGTAAGTCAACCTTCTTAAAGACTGTTGCAATCAACGCACTTTTATCACAGACATGTGGTATGGCTCTTGCAAAGGAGTATCGTTCATGCTTCTTTAGAATTTACTCATCAATGGCATTAAAGGACAATATTCAGGGCAGTGAGAGCTACTTCATTGTTGAGATCAAGTCCTTAAAGCGTATTCTTGATGCTGTAAATCAGGACAAGACACCAGTTCTTTGCTTTGTAGATGAGGTTCTTCGAGGAACTAATACAGTAGAGCGTATCGCGGCATCAAGCCGTATCTTACAGAGCTTTGCCGACAGCGGTGTTATGTGCTTTGCAGCAACACATGATATTGAGCTTACTCATATGTTAGAGCATTTGTACAGCAATTATCATTTCAAAGAAGATGTCAAGGATAACGATGTCATCTTCAATTACCGTCTGTACGAGGGACGTGCCGTATCAAGAAACGCAATCAAGCTTTTAGGTGTTCTTGGCTACGACGAGAATGTCATCACAAAGGCAGACGAAACAGCAAAGCGCTTCTTAGATACAGGAGTGTGGAGCTTAGAATAAAAACACCTTGCAGTATTTTTCTATTTATACTATAATAAATGCGATAAAATTGCCTGTGGTCTGCAAAAACGGCCGCAGGTGCAGATTAGTTTGGAGGAAACGATTGTGGAAAAGTATGGAGTAAATGAATTACGCCGGATGTTCCTTGATTTTATGGAGAGCAAAGGACATCTGAAGATGAAGAGTTTTTCACTGGTGCCGCACAACGACAACAGCCTTTTAATTATTAACTCCGGTATGGCACCGTTAAAGCCATATTTTACCGGACAGGAAATCCCGCCGAGACGCAGAGTGACCACCTGTCAGAAGTGTATCAGAACAGGTGATATCGAAAACATTGGAAAGACTGCACGTCACGGTACTTTCTTTGAGATGCTTGGAAACTTCTCATTTGGCGATTACTTCAAGAAGGAAGCTATTGCATGGAGCTGGGAGTTTTTAACTCAGGTTGTTGGTCTTGATCCAGACCGTCTGTATCCGTCCGTATATGAGGATGATGATGAGGCATTTGAGCTCTGGAATAAGCAGCAGGGCATTCCGGCTGAGAGAATCTTCCGTTTTGGAAAGGAAGACAACTTCTGGGAGCACGGTTCAGGTCCTTGCGGTCCATGTTCTGAGATCTACTACGACAGAGGCGAGAAGTATGGCTGCGGTAAGCCGGGCTGTACTGTAGGCTGTGACTGTGACCGTTACATGGAAGTATGGAACAACGTATTCTCACAGTTTAATAACGATGGACATGGTCATTACACAGATCTGATTCAGAAAAACATTGATACAGGTATGGGTCTTGAGAGACTGGCAGTTGCTGTTCAGGACGTAGATTCTATTTTTGATGTAGATACACTTCGCGCACTGACCGACCATGTTGGTGAGGTTGCACATGCTGTTTATCATGAGGATGAAAAGAAGGATGTTTCCATTCGTATCATCACCGATCACATCCGTTCCGTAACATTTATGATCTCCGATGGTATCATGCCGTCTAACGAGGGCAGAGGCTACGTTCTTCGCCGTCTGCTTCGCCGTGCTGCACGTCATGGAAGAATCCTTGGAATTGATGGCCTGTTCTTAAGCGAGTTAGCTAAGGTCGTAATCGCAACATCTAAAGATGGTTATCCGGAGTTAGAAGAAAAGAAAGAGATGATCTTAAAGGTAATCTCTGAGGAAGAAAATAAATTCAACAGGACAATTGATCAGGGTCTGACAATCTTAGAGGATCTTGAGGCAGCAATGAAGGAAGAAGGAAAGACTACACTTGATGGTGCTGATGCATTCAAGCTGTATGATACCTACGGCTTCCCGCTTGATCTTACAAAGGAGATCCTTGAGGAGAAGGGCTTTGATGTAGATGAAGAAGGCTTCAAGGAGAACATGGAAGCACAGAGACAGGCTGCAAGAAAGGCTCGTAAGACAACAAACTACATGGGAGCAGATGTAACTGTATACCAGTCCATCGATCCGTCTGTTACAAGTAAGTTCGTTGGATATGACAAGCTTGTAAGCGATTCAAAGATCCTTGTTTTAACAACAGAGGATGAGATCGTAGAGGCACTTACAGATGGTCAGAACGGAACAATCATTACCGAGGAGACACCATTCTATGGCACCATGGGTGGTCAGCAGGGTGATATCGGTGTTATCGAGACAGAGAGTGGAAGCTTCACTGTAAAGGATACAATTCATCTTCAGGGCGGCAAGATCGGCCATGTAGGAACCATGACAAAGGGTATGCTTACACAGGGCGAGACTGTTACATTAAAGGTAGATGAGAAGAACCGTCAGCTGACAAGCAAGAACCACAGCGCAACACATGTTCTTCAGAAGGCACTGCGTATGGTACTTGGAAGCCATGTTGAGCAGGCAGGTTCCTATGTATCAAAGGATCGTCTGCGTTTTGACTTCACTCATTTCCAGGCAATGACAAAGGAAGAGCTTGCAAAGGTAGAGGAGATCGTAAATGATCAGATCGCAGCAGCACTTCCAGTTGTTACAAAGGAAACAACAATCGATGAGGCAAAGAAGATGGGTGCAATGGCACTGTTTGGTGAGAAGTATGGTTCTACAGTACGTGTCGTTTGCATGGGAGACTTCTCATTAGAGCTTTGCGGTGGTACACATGTATCAAATACCGCAGCAATAAATTGCTTCAAGATCATTTCTGAGTCTGGTATTGCAGCAGGTGTTCGCCGTATCGAGGCACTTACATCTGAGGGTCTTATTCACTACTACGAGAAGCTTTCAGCTGATCTTGCAGAGGCAAGCGCAGCAGCAAAGACTACTCCGGACAAGCTGACAGAGCGTATCGAGACTATGCAGGGCGAGATCAAGGCACTTCAGTCTGAGAATGAGAAGTTAAAGAACCAGATGGCAAAGGATGCTGTCGGCAACGTAATGGATCAGGTAGTAGAGATTAATGGTGTTAAGCTTCTGGCTGTAGCACTTAAGGATACTGGAATGAATGAGCTTCGCAACTTAGGCGATCAGTTCAAGGAGAAGCTTGGAAACGGTGTCGTAGTAATCGCATCTGCAGCAGACGGCAAGGTAAACCTTATGGCAACTGCAACAGACGAGGCTATAAAGGCCGGCGCACATGCAGGAAATCTTATCAAGGGAATTGCTGCACTTGTAGGCGGTGGCGGCGGCGGCCGTCCAAATATGGCTCAGGCCGGCGGAAAGAATCCAGACGGAATCCAGGCTGCACTTAAAAAAGCAGCAGAGGTTCTTAAGGATCAGTTAAACAAATAATGCTGTAAAAAAATAAGGGGGCTGCTATTTGGCAGTCCCCTTTTATAAAGGAGAGATTATGACAGAAGGAGAAGAGAGAAGAGAATATATTATTCAGCTTTTGACGCAGACAAAAAAGCCGATTTCAGGAACAGAGCTTGCCAAACAGATGAAGGTAAGCCGTCAGGTGATCGTGCAGGACATTGCACTGCTTCGAGCATCAAACCGAAATATTCTCTCGACGAATAAGGGATATCTATACGACAGGGCAGACGAGAAAAAAGTAGTTCGCCGTACCTTTTTTGTATGCCATACGGATGAGCAGATGGCAGAAGAACTATTTGCCATTGTAGACAATGGCGGCCGCTTAAGGGACGTTGTAGTCGAGCATGAGATCTACGGACAGATAACAGTAGATTTGATTCTTGAAAACAGATGTGACGTTCAGGATTTTCTTGACAAAATCTCAAAAAGCACGGCACGCCCGTTAAGCATCCTCACAAACGGAAAGCATTATCATACTGTAGAAGCAGACCGTGAGGAAATTATTGACCGTATCGAGCAAAAACTGCGGCTTCTAGGCTATTTACAGGAAACAATTTAAAAAAGACACTTGATTTCTTTGTCAGAATGTGATACACTTGCACCTGTTTGACAAGTCAACTGACAAGACAGTGGACAAGACATGTCTTTACACTTCACTGTTTCGTCAGTCAGATAAAATACACCCGTGGAAAACGGGAGGGGAAAGGCAAGGTTGTTTGCATGGAAAAAACAAAGAAAATATTAAACCGCATTTTTATTGACGGACTGAGCGGAATGGCACTGGGCTTATTTTCCACTCTGATTATCGGAACTATCATTGCACAGATCGGAACACTGATTGGCGGACCGGTTGGCAGCTATTTAAAGGCTATCAGCAATGTGGCAAAGACACTTACAGGTGCCGGCATCGGTGTTGGCGTAGCCTGTAAATTCAAAGAGGGACCGCTTGTAACTGTATCAGCTGCTGTTGCTGGTATGATCGGCGCATTCCCGGCTGCACCAGAGGCAATCACACTTGGCGCACCTGGCGAGCCGCTTGGCGCATTCGTAGCTGCTTACGTAGCAATTGAGGTTGGTCATCTTGTTGCAGGAAAGACAAAGGTTGATATTCTTGTAACACCGCTTATTTCTATCTGCGCAGGTGCTGCGATTGGTTTATTTGTAGGACCGTACATCACTGACTTTATGAAGTGGCTTGGCGGACTTGTTAATGTAAACGTAGAGCAGTCTCCAATATTTGGTGGAATCATCGTTTCTGTCTTAATGGGTATGATTTTAACACTTCCGATTAGCTCCGCTGCAATTGGAATTTCCATGGGTCTTACCGGACTTGCAGCAGGTGCCGCAACTATCGGATGCTGCTGTCAGATGGTTGGATTTGCAGTTGCCAGCTACCGCGAGAACAAGGTAGGAGGTCTGATTGCACAGGGCGTTGGAACTTCTATGCTTCAGATTCCAAATATCGTGCGCCGTCCAATCATATGGATTCCGGCTATTGTATCAAGTGCCATTTTAGGACCAGTTGCATCTGCTGTACTTCATATGGTAAGTACACCAGTTGGTTCAGGCATGGGATCAGCCGGTTTTGTCGGACAGATTGCAGCATTCGGTGCAATGACCGAGGCAGGCATGTCAACATGGATGGCACTTCTTCAGATTGCCATTATGCACTTCATCCTTCCGGCGCTTCTGACACTTGGCGTATCCGAGTTCATGCGCAAAAAAGGCTGGATCAGAGAAGGCGATATGGCATTAAAAGTTTGATAAAAAAAGAAAAAATCTGATTGACAAAAGAAAAAAATCTGTTATAATAAAACATGTGCTAAAAATACCCAAACAGTTGTATTTGCACAATACACAACTGGAGGGAGGTTGAGTGAGAGTCTATGTCTAATGTAATCGTTAAAGAGAACGAGAGCCTGGACAGTGCATTACGCAGATTCAAGAGAAACTGCGCTAAGGCAGGTATCCAGCAGGAAATCCGTAAGAGAGAGCATTATGAGAAGCCAAGCGTAAGACGTAAGAAGAAGTCTGAAGCGGCTAGAAAGCGTAAGTACAACTAATTGTCACTGATAGTTGTCGATGACAATGATGTTTACGTGTATGGTAAGTAAGAGGGGTTGCCGTCAGGTGATCCCTCTTTTGCATTACCAAAATTTCCAGGGGTTAATAGTTAAATATAGTGGAAAGAGATGGAATCGATTTATGAAGGAAAAATCAATTGTCCTGAATATGATGCAGGGCGAACCGGGAGATATCCTTGAAAAAGGACGTTACTACGCGGTAAAAAAGCAGTCAGATGGACTAATTCACGCTGATTACTGCAATTCCTCACAGGAGGATGCAGCATTAAAGCTGACATTGACAGCATTAGATCCACATGCAGAGTTTATAATTCATGTGCAAAGACAAGAGCCATATAAGCTGCGCGCAAATGCAGCAGGTATTTTTGAGAGTCGTTTTCTAGTTCCGGCAGGACGACGCATTGATATTGACGAAGAGAATAAGGAGACAAAATAAGATGGAACTGATAAAGCTGAATTTAGAGATCCCATATGAAAAGGCAGGCGCAGAAAAGCCAGAATCAGCAGCACAGCTTGTATGTTATTTGCAGCAGCCTCAGAACATGCCAGTACCGCGTCCGGCAGTTGTTATCTGTCCAGGCGGCGGTTATCGTTATACCTCATCAAGAGAGTCAGAGTCCATAGCAATGCAGTACTTAGCAGCCGGAATGCAGGCATTTGTTTTATATTATAATTGTGCACCGGCAGTATTCCCATGTGCACTGTTAGAGTTAGCAAAATCAGTAAGCATAGTAAGAAGTCATGCCACAGAGTGGAATATAGATCCAGAAAAGATTTTAGTCGCAGGCTTCTCAGCAGGAGGCCACCTGGCAGCCAGCTTAGGATGCTTCTGGAATCAAAGCTTTGTCTACGAACCACTAGGTCTTTTGGCAGAAGACATTCGCCCAAATGGAAATATCCTTTGCTATCCAGTCATCACATCAGGCGAGTTCGCCCACAGAGGCTCCTTCAACGAGCTGTGCAGAGGACTTGATCAGGAAAAATATCTTAAGCTCACCTCACTGGAAAAACAGGCAGGCACACAAAATCCGCCAACCTTCATCTGGCACACAAACGAAGACCAGGCAGTACCAGTAGAAAACTCCTTCCTCTACACAGCAGCCCTTAGAAAAGCAAAAGTACCAGTAGAATTTCATATGTATGCGCACGGCTGGCATGGCCTCTCCCTCGCAAACGAAGAAACAAAATGTGACAAAGACGGCGAGCTTCCAAAAGTACAGTCCTGGATGGGTCTGTCAATCACGTGGATAAAAGATCTGGGAAGAGAGTATTGATGCATCCCTCTTTGTGATTTTTTTGACGATTTCCAAGTAATGGTATTGAAGTTTTGCTCTGATTATAGTAGAATACACTTTAGTGCAGTGAATATATCAACAAATGGAGGTTATTATGTATCAGATCACAAAGGCAAAAAAGCTGGCAGATAAGATCTATCTGATGGATGTTGTGGCACCGAGAGTGGCAGCAAACTGCCTTCCGGGACAGTTCATTATTGCAAAGGTAGACAAGGAAGGTGAGCGTATTCCGCTTACAATCTGCGATTATGACAGAGAAAATGGAACTATCACCATCGTGTTCCAGATCGTAGGTGCATCAACCGAGAAAATGTCAAAGCTTGTCGCAGGAGACAGCTTTACAGATTTTGTAGGACCGCTTGGTGTGGCATCTGAGTTCACAAAGGAAGATCCAGAAGCTTTAAAGAACAAGAAGTTCTTATTCGTTGCCGGTGGTGTTGGTGCAGCACCTGTTTACCCACAGGTAAAGTGGCTGCATGAGCATGGCATTCAGGCAGATGTAATTGTCGGTGCAAAGACACAGTCCTTAATCCTTCTTGAAGAAGAGATGAAAGCTGTTGGAAACGTTTATATCACAACAGATGACGGCAGCTATGAGCGTAAGGGAATGGTTACTCAGGTAATCCAGGAACTGCACGATCAGGGTAAGCAGTATGATGTATGTGTTGCAATCGGACCGATGATCATGATGAAATTCGTATGCAAGCTGACAAAGGAGCTTGGTATTCCAACAATCGTCAGCTTAAACCCGATCATGGTAGACGGAACAGGTATGTGCGGCGGATGTCGTGTATCTGTAGGCGGAGAAATCAAGTTTGCCTGCGTAGATGGACCAGAGTTTGATGGTCATCTGGTAAACTGGGACGAGGCAATGATGCGTCAGCAGACCTATAAGACAGCAGAAGGCAGAGCAATGTTAAAGGAGCTTGAGGGCGAGACCCATCACGGCGGCTGCGGACACTGCGAAGGCTGATAAAACAAGATATAGAAAAGTAAAAATACGCAAAATACGCAGAAATGAGGTTGAATATGAGCGTTTTAAACAGAGTTCCAGTCAGAGAGCAGGATCCAAAGGTAAGAGCTACTAATTTTGACGAAGTCTGTCTTGGATATAACATGGAAGAGGCAATGGAAGAGGCATCACGCTGCATTAATTGTAAGAATGCAAAGTGTATTCAGGGATGTCCAGTATCTATCAATATTCCGGCATTTGTAAAAGCGGTAAAGGAAGGAAAGATCACAGAAGCTGCTGATATCATTGCAGAATCATCTGCACTTCCGGCAATCTGTGGACGTGTATGTCCGCAGGAGACACAGTGCGAAGGCAAGTGTATTCGTGGTATCAAGGGTGATCCTATTTCCATCGGAAAGCTGGAGCGTTTCGTTGCTGATTACTCCAGAGAGCATGGCTATGTTCCGAAGAAGCCAGAGACCACAAACGGCAAGAAGGTTGCCATCATCGGTTCCGGCCCGGCAGGTCTTACATGCGCAGGTGATTTAGCAAAGCTTGGCTACGAAGTTACTATCTTCGAGGCACTTCACGAGCCAGGCGGTGTATTAACATATGGTATTCCGGAGTTTCGTCTTCCGAAGGATGAGGTTGTACAGAAAGAGATCGATAATGTCCGCAAGCTTGGCGTTAAGATCGAGTGTAATGTTGTTATCGGAAAGTCTGTTACCATTGACCAGCTGATGGAAGAGGAAGGCTTTGAGGCTGTATTTATCGGTTCTGGAGCAGGTCTTCCAAAGTTTATGGGTATTCCAGGTGAGAACGCAGTTGGTGTATTCTCTGCAAATGAGTTCTTAACAAGAAACAACTTAATGAAGGCATTCCGTGATGACTATGATACCCCGATCTTTAGAGGAACAAAGGTAGCAGTTGTCGGCGGTGGAAACGTTGCAATGGACGCAGCAAGAACAGCACTTCGTCTTGGTGCAACCACATATATCGTATATCGCCGTAGTGAGGCAGAGCTTCCTGCAAGAGTAGAGGAAGTACATCATGCAAAAGAAGAGGGAATCATTTTCCATCTTCTGACAAACCCGACTGAGATCCTTGAGGACGAGAAGGGTTGGGTAAAGGGCATGAAGTGTGTTCGTATGGAATTAGGTGAGCCAGATGCATCTGGAAGACGCCGCCCTGTTGTAATACCGGATTCAGAGTTCACACTTGACGTAGATACCGTTATCATGGCACTTGGTACTTCACCGAACCCACTGATCTCCTCTACAACTGAGGGACTTGAGATAAATAAGTGGAAGTGTATCGTAGCAGAAGAAACAAACGGCCAGACTTCCAAGAATGGTGTATTCGCAGGTGGAGATGCCGTAACAGGTGCAGCTACCGTAATCCTTGCAATGGAAGCTGGAAAAGCTGGTGCAAAGGGTATTCACGAGTATCTTTCTAATAAGTAACAACTATTTGTAACTATTCAGAGCCATGCAAAATTGCTTTCTGTGAATGCTTGCATTCAGACAGAATAGCAATTTTATATGGCGAGGTAACCACATGAGCAAAATAGAAGCATCGAAGATGCGATTTTGCGAATGGGGTTCTGAATAGTAATATAAAAGAGGCAGGCATGAAATATGTCTGTCTCTTTTTTAATCTGACGAATTTCTTACGATTTTTGACGGCAGCATAAGAATCAGGAAAAAGGGTTGTGTAGAACAAAAAAAGATGATAAGCTGAAAAAAAGAAAATCAGGGAAAGGAGCAGTCTTTGTGAAGAAAAAAAGAAAGAAAACAATGACGGCAGGCATGAAATTTCTGTTTGCACTTTTATTTACAGCATCAATTGGTTTGATTGCATCAGGTGTGTATCTGATGTTCTTTAAAAATCGTGATGCCTACGAGCGCCAGGCAGAGGAACGCGATCTTGCCGATACGTATATAGATGATCTGATTTTAAAGCTTACAGATCCAGAAGCATACGAAAAAAAGGTTCAGGAAGAAGCAAAGGAAAAGGCAGAACGCATGGCAAGACGTAAGCAGCAGGAAAATGCAAAAGGCTGGGATGATATAGAAGAGAGCAATGAAAGTGCCGGAGAGGATGAATCAGCACCAACATACGATTTTTCAGACCTTGACTATGAGGATGCCAATTATTATATGAGAGACGGCATTGTCTATACGCCAGACTACGCAAAAGGCACGATCCAGTGTGTGCTTGAGGTTCCGACGGCAGGCATAAGAAGAGGTGTCTACACAGGAACATGGGAAGAGATAAACTACGACCTGGATATCTGGATGGTAACAGCAGCACGACCAGATTATACACTAGGCGAGACTCATATGTGCATCTATGGTCATAACCATACGGCACAAGATCTGTCATTTAACCGCCTAAAGGATGTAGAAGTTGGCGATGCCTTTTATCTAACGGCAGAATCAGGACGCTATACATACCGTGTAACAAACGTATTTGCCGTATCAAGAGACGAAGCAACAAGAAACTACGTAGACAACTTTAGTATAGGAAGCGATAAATGCTATATCATTACATGCGGCCGAGACGACGGCGTAAAAAATTATCGTTACCTTGATCTTATCGTAGAAGGTACACTAGAAGAACAGATGCCGCTGCTAGAATATGCAAAAATAAGACAGCAATCAGGAGCAAACAAATAAAAAACAGTCCGGCTAAATCAAAAAGCCGGGCTGTTTCTTTACAAGCGATCATAAAGATCAGGCGGAACATATTCTTTTAGGTCAGCCGTAGTCAATTGCCACTGCTTCCAGTCATCAATAGGGCGCTTCATCTTTTTCCTAGAAGAAGACTCAGATAAATATTTCTCAGAAAGATCAGATAAGGTCTGACCATTGATAAGTGAAAAGCTTATCTTTTCACGCTTTTGAAAATCCTGAGCAAATGTCCGTGCCTCCTCAGAAAAATCACTAGTCGTTACAAAAATAAGATAGTCAAGGCGAATCGGATAAGCCATGCAGGCACCGACAAGCTTTTGAAGAAGCGGACGTCCAACCTTAGAGTCAGGCGCATAGCACTTGCATTCAACAATGCCGTTTAGACCATTATCATCGCTTACGATAACATCATAGCCGCCGTCATTAGTGCGAGGCGTTGTATGCGCTCGTTTGCCCATTGCGCGAAAAAGAGCGGCACAATATTCTTCAAACGCAAACGGATCCTCCTGAAAGCGTTTGTGAAGCTCGTGGGAAGAGCCGCTTCTGTAAGTGTCATCACTCTTACGCAGCAGCCTTTTCTTTTCAATCTCAATAGCACAAGGCAAAATCTCATAGCCCTCCTCACGCAAATGACGCACAAGACGAACCATCTGCATAGGGTTTTTCATGAAAATCTTATAAGAGTCAATCATAAGACAGCTGTTTTTCCAATTGATTTTATTGCCCTTACGCCTCTGATCACGTGTCTTATCTTGATTGGCATAGCGCCAGGACGGAAAGCGAAGAACATAAGAATTTCGCGTAAGCGGCAGACGAAAACGACGCTTAATAATAGTATGCTTCGGCAGACGGCTAATACCATAACGGCGGGCAAAATGACCAGGAAGCCATAGATGATAAAGACGCTTTAAAATCAAAAAAAGAAAAAACGCAAGCAGGAATATACCAGTCCAGCGTAAGATATGGTGCAGATCGGCCGGCGAGATACCAGTCGTTTTTTGTATAAAAGTAGTAAAAGCTTGAAGGGCATTTGAGAAAAAAGCAGGAATGCTTAGTACAAAGCCCTCAAGGGTGGTAATAAGGGTCATAGGAGAATCCTTTCTCATTAGTTTGGGGTAGTAATGAATAGTGTAGCATTTGGGGGAGAAAAAAGCAAGGCGGAAAAACTTGAAGATCCACTATAAACATGATAAAATTGTTGGTAAAAAAAGACGAAAATTCGGGGAAAGGCAGATAAAAAGATGAATACAGATGTGAAAGAGTTAGAAGTAATGGAAGATATCGCTTCGCTTGCCGCAGTCACAGGCGAGAAAAAAGAAAAATATTTGTTCTGGCAGCTGGAAATTAGCATGGCACATGCAAAACGAATAGACTTGATAGTATCTTTTTTGATGGAATCAGGTGTAAAAATGCTTCTTCCCCAATTAAAGCAGGCACAAAAAAGAGGCGTTCCAATCCGCATTCTGACAGGAAATTATCTTGGAATCACGCAGCCCTCAGCCTTATATTTGCTAAGAAGCGAGCTTGGTGATCAGATAGATCTTCGCTTTTATGCAGACAGCCATCGTTCTTTTCACCCAAAGGCATATTTCTTCCACGCAGATAAAGAAAGCCGCGTGTTTATTGGTTCATCAAATATTTCAAGAAGTGCGTTAACAAGCGGCATAGAGTGGAACTATTGTCTGAGCAGCGTAGTTGATAAACAGGCATTTGATCAGTTTTATGCAAGCTTCGAGGATCTGTTTTATAATAAATCTGTTGAGATTACGGACACTGTGCTAAAAAAATATGCAAAAAGCTGGGTGCGTCCTGCTGTGGCTAAAGATCTTGCCAGATATGAAAAGCAGAGTGAAGAAGAAAAACAGAGTGGATTAAAACAGGAGTATCAGCCTAGAGGTGTGCAGATAGAAGCACTGTACGAATTGGAGAAAAGCAGAAAGGAAGGCGCTGAAAAAGGAATTGTTCATGCAGCGACAGGTATTGGAAAAACATACCTTGCTGCTTTTGATTCACTGCCATATAAGCGTGTTTTATTTGTTGCGCATCGAGAGGAAATTTTACGACAGGCAGCAGAGGCATTTCATAATGTAAGGCCAGATGATTCATATGGCTTTTTTACAGGAGATAAAAAGAATGCGGATGCTGATTTATTGTTTGCATCAGTTGCTTCACTTGGAAAAGAAGAAGTATTAAAGAGAAAATTTTCATCGGATTCATTTGAATATATCGTAATGGATGAATGTCACCACAGCACGGCAGATCAGTATCAAAAGATTTTAGATTTCTTTCACCCAGCATATTTGCTTGGATTGACAGCAACACCAGAGCGGATGGACGGCAGAAGCGTGTATGAGCTGTATGATTTTGAAGTACCTTATGAAATAACGCTTAAAGAAGCAGTGAACAGAGGTGTGCTAGTTCCATTTCATTATTATGGAATCATGGATGACACAGTTGATTATAGTACATTACATTTTGTAAGAGGCCATTATGAAGAAAGTGAGTTAACAGCCGCTTATCTGGAAAATACGAAAAGAGATCAGCTGATTTTGGGGTACTTTCGTAAATATCATCCCAAACATGCATTAGGTTTTTGCTGTTCAAGACAGCATGCATCGCATATGGCAAGATTTTTCTCAGAAAGCGGTGTTGCTGCGGGGGCAGTGTATAGCCGGGAAGATAATACAGAAAATGAGGGTGATGAAAAAGCATATTGGCTTGACAGAATAGAAGCTGTCAAGAAGCTGGAAAGCGGAGAGATTCAAGCTCTGTTTTGTGTAGACATGTTTAACGAAGGTGTTGATATTCCGGTAGTCGATCTTGTAATGTTTTTGCGTCCTACAGAGTCACCAATCATCTTTTTACAACAATTAGGGCGTGGCTTAAGAAAAGCGCCGGGAAAAGAGTATCTGACTGTACTTGATTTTGCAGGAAATTATAGACAGGCAAATCTGGCGCCATATTTATTAAGTGGAGAAACAGCTAATTTTTATGCGTCAACAGCTGATGTGGCATTGACACTTCCATATCCTCAGGATTGCATTGTGGATTTTGATCTGAAGCTGATTGATTTGTTTAGAAAGATGGAGGAAGGAAAGCAAAAAGGTCATGATGCAGTTGTTCACGAATATCATCGTGTGAAGGAGCTGCTGCAGCATGTGCCAACGAGAGTAGAATTATTTACACATATGGATGAAGCTGTCTATCAGTATTGTCTGAAAGAGGCAAAGGAAAATCCATTTCGCCATTATGTTATGTTTAGAAGTGCGCTAGGTGATTTAGAGAAAGAAAAGTGTGCATGGATTGGAACAGACGCTGGAGATTTTCTGGAGTTAATAGAGCAGACAAATATGCAGAAGTCCTACAAGATGCCAGTGCTGAGTGCTTTTTGCGAAGCAGATGGTGGTAGTGTGAATGGTTTGAAAATGGCTGTGACGGAAAGTGACGTGTTGCGGTCATGGAAGAAGTTTTATCAGACAGGCACAAACTGGAAGGATGTAAATAAGTGTAAAACTAAGGCTGATTTTGAAAATATGACAGATAAGGATCATTTACAGAATATCACAAAAAATCCGGTCAATTTCCTAAAGCAATCAGGAAAAGGCTTCTTTGTAGATAAGGAAGGTTATCTAATTGCGCTAAAGGACGAGATGCAGGCTGTGCTGCAGGAAGGCGGCACAAGATTTGCAGATGAAATAAGAGATATTGTGCAGTACCGCGTGTTAGAGTACTACTGGAAGCGATATCGCGACAAGGCATGAGAAGGGAGAAAGTTGAAATTGGAAATAGAAAGCAGAGAGAAAGAGAAAAGGACACTTTCTTATTACGATGAGAATGCCTCTGCATTTTGTGAAGGAACACGAAATGCAGATATGAGTGAAATGAGAGGACGTTTCCTGCGGTATTTGAAGCCAGGAGCTCTGATTTTAGATGCAGGCTGCGGTAGCGGACGCGACAGCAAGGCTTTTATGGAAAGTGGTTATCGAGTTGTCGCAATAGATGGATCTGAAAAGATATGCAGACTGGCAAGTAAGTATTTGGGGCAGGAAGTACAGTGCAGACGGTTTGAGAAGATAGAAGAAAAAGAAGTGTATGATGGGATTTGGGCATGTGCATCGCTTTTACATGTGCCGCATGAACTATTGCCGAAAGTAATTGCGAGATTGATAACTGCGCTAGTAGATGGTGGTGTGCTGTATGCTTCTTTTAAGTATGGAGAAGAAGAAAGAGAGGCAGGAGGCCGGTATTTTACAGATCTGAGGGAAGATGGATGGAAGAAGGTACTGGAAGAGGCAGAGGAAGAGATGAAGGGAAGTAGGTTAGAGACGGTAGAGTGCTTTGTGACAGGAGATGTCAGAGAAGGAAGAGGAGGAGAGAAATGGTTAAATGTGGTGGGGAGGAAGAAATAAGGGGCCGAGGTCGTAAAATGATTTGACTTTGTTTGTAGTTATGATATACTGATATTAGAAGTAGGGAGTTGTTTTTTAGTGCGTAGAGCGGTGAAAGGGAAGGTGTTCCTATGAAAAGAATATGGGTTATGGCAGTAGGACTTTTACTGGGAAGTAGTTCTTCGGTATGGGCAGAGCAAACGAGCAGTACATCTGACTATTTAAAAAATATGAATCAATTGTATGAGTTTGCTTGGAGTTTACAATATCCACAGGAAGGCCCATATGATATATGGCTTGTCCATGATGAACAAGGAATAACAAAGTCGCAATCCAATTTTCCACAGTCTGTTTTGGGCTATCAGATAGAGGATTTTGATCAAGATAATCAAATGGAACTTTTGATTGCCAGTCAGGAAGGCGAAGAAAGTGGCCTTAAACTGCAAATGTATGAAGCTGAGAATGGAATTGTTTCATTGCAGTCAGAGATTGTTGTAGATGGATCTGCAGTTTTACCTGAAGAGGGAATCGTGCGATGCTATTCATTTTTAAATGATCAGAATCAGAGAACGATTGGATTTGATATATGGAGTTATGTTGGGTATGTCGCAGATGGAACTACAATTTTAACAGAGCTTTTTCAATATGATGGGATGTCATTGGCGAAACAGGATGGATATAGTGTGAGTGGCTCTTCAATTGGAGATGATGTGGACATTAAGGGAAACTATGAACGTCTTGGTATTCATAATGTCAATGAGGTTGATCTATTGAATGGTGAGACAACTGGGTGTCAATATCTTTCTAGCAGTAACTTATTTGTAGAGATCACAAATAAGTTGTTGGAGTATGATGCAGATTCTTACATGCAGTGGTGGAATGCAGAAAGTACAGAAGCGTATGTAATCGGTGGTGCATATATTAAAAGCTATTGTTGGCTGCCGTCTGATATAGTTAATCGAACATGGGGACAGCAGCAGATACCTCAGCTGATTGTACAGAAGCAGCAACAGCAAGAAGTGGAACAAGATCAGAAAAACGCAATTGTTAGCAGATCTGATTATTTGTATGTGTCATATGATTATGGACAGGGAATAAAAGAAATGTATTATCTCGTGCCAGATGAAGGGAAAACGATTTATCAATGCTATGATGCAGATGGCAATCTCTATTGCAATATAGCATATAGCAATGCAAAGGATATCGTGGATCAAGCATTGGGAGATGCAGTAGGTCTTCCGTGTAGTGGGGCATGGTGTGCGATTGTTTGGAATTCGCCATATGGTTTGTGCTCATATGATCGCTATTACCGAGATTATTATCCAATCTATACAGAAAATGAAAATGGGGAGATGGTAGAGTCCCCGAGAGATTGGAGTGGATTGGGATATACATTTGATGAGGCAGAGGTTAACAATTTGGTAGAGAACTTCAATTTGGTGGTGCCAAGTTCAGAGAGGGAGCAGTGAGGGAATATGAATACGACAATAATCGTTGCACTTATAGCGACATTTACTGCGATTATCACGGCTATCATTACTGATTTCTTAAATAAGCGCAGTAAGTTGAAATTTGAAGAAAGAAAATTAAAAGAGCAATATTATTTGGAATTTGTTCATGCGCTGAGCGAGAACATGAATAATTCGGATTCTGATGAGGCAGTTATAAGATATAACCATGCTTTTAATAATTTGACGATTATTGCAAGTCCTGAAGTGCTATTATCTCTCTATGAATTTTTAGACTTAATGGTCAAATATTTAAAGGGGAATAGTATTGTTGATTATGAAACTCAATATACAAAAGCGTTTACAAAGCTGATAAAATCAATGAGATCAGATCTGTATGGTAGCAAGTCAAAAAGGGTTAATAGAGGATTGACTGAAATACATTTGATCAGTGGGATCTTAAAGGCTGAGAAGAAATAAAAATCTTTATATGAATTACAAAAGGGGTGAACTCTAATATGGTTAGATGGAAGTTTCCTGGTAATCAGGATGGTCAAATAAAAGGGGTTGCTGATGCGGGGATTGAAAACTTTAATGGAACACAGCTTTCTTCCTTAGCAAGAGAAAATTGCCAAAATTCTTTAGATGCTGCAGTGAATGATAATGATTCCAATGTTATGGTTGAGTTTGAAAGATATTATATACCTACGAGTCAAATTCCGGGGATTGAGGAATATCGAGATGTTTTAAAAAAGTGCGAAGCTTTTTGGAAAAAATCTAATAGTGAAAAAGCAAAAGAATTTTTGAAAGCTGCAGTTAGTGAAATAACAAAAGAAAAAAAATTATGTGCTTAGAATTAGTGATTATAATACAACAGGTCTCGCAGATCCTTATCCGCAGCCAACAGATCCTTTTAAATTCAGCTTTGAAGGATGGAATGCATTGATAAAAATTGATGGTGGTGCTAATAAAGGTGATGATAAAGCTGGTGCATTTGGCATTGGAAAAAGTGCACCATTTAGTAATTCGCACTATAGATTGGTATTTTATAGAACATATAATCAAAAACATGAGCGTGCGGCACAGGGTATTTCAAGATTAGTATCATATCGAGATGAAATATTGACAACTAGCGGTATTGGCTATTATGGAGAAGCAGAAGGCAATAATCCAGTAGAGGTAATACCCGAACTTGATGAGATACATAGAAGGACTGAAATAGGAACGGATGTTTTTATTTATGGGTTTAAGTCAATAAAGGAATGGGAAAAAGAAATTATTGTAGCTTTATTGGAAAATTTTCTTATGTCATTTTATAATGGACAGCTTCGAGTGAGGGTGCAAGAAAATGAAATTAATAAAAAAACATTACCAAGTTTTATGGAACGTGTTCATAAAGAATGTTTAGGTGCGACAAAAGGAACCTATGGTAATTATCTGGCATTGACACGAACAGAGGGAGTTCATACCTATTCGAAAGAGTTTCATGGCATGGGAACATTGGAATTAAGATTGCTAGTTGATCCAAATGAAAAATTGGACAGGAAGATCTTGATTGTTAGAAAAGCTGGAATGAAATTATTTCGGCTTGGAAATATATCTAGATTAATTCCTTTTACAGGAATTCTTGAGTTAAAAGGAAAGAATTTGAATAGCTATTTTCGTGCTATGGAAACGGTTGCTCATGATAATTGGGAACCGGGAAGACATTCTAATCCAAAACAGGCAAAAGAATACTATGAGGAAATTAAAGAATGGATTAGAGATATCGTGGCAAAGCTTGCTGAACATGCCAGTACTGATGAAATGGATGTAAAAGGGTTAAGTGGTGTTCTTCAGAGAGAGCAAGAAGTAGTCGAAATAGGAGACCCAGATAATAAACGTGAAAATCTTAATGATCATCTAGGAAATATTGATATATTGGAACGTCCAGTTAAAACACCGTCAAAAGGATTTTTTTATGGAAAGGAAGGAAATGAAGGTAGCAGTCAAGCCTCAGATACAAATGGAACACTGGGCAAAACTGGTGAATTGGGACTGCGTATTTTAAAAGGAAAAAGGAGACGAAAAAAGCTAGATACACATAGAGGAATTCCAAATCCAGACGGAAAAGATATAGTTGCGCAAAGAAAATTAGGTGGAGAGAGTAGTTGTCCACTAAAAAATGTGAGGATTATAAAAAAGAATATAGGAATGTATTTGCTCAGTTTTGAAATACCACATAATGTAAAAAGCGGAAGAATTGAACTAGTTACTGTAGGAGAAAATGGAAAGTCAAATAGACTCCGTATCGTAGCGGTTAAGCCTACGCTAGGATGTGAAACTGCAAAATTAAATGGAGATTTCATAGAAACTACAAGTATGACATCGTCTGGAAAAGTGAAATTGATGGTAACGCTTGCGGATTTACATGATTATGCGATGGAGGTAAACGTATATGAACATAACTAATAGACTGTTTACTTATCCAATATTAAGTGATGAAAAGGATGATTATAAAAATTCTTCTTTTTCAGTTAACTATGAGCATATAATGCAGGGTGTTAATAGTCTTAAGCTTAGCTTTGATATTACGTAAACGCTCAATAGTGGATGCGTAGACAGAGGTCTCATTTTTTTAGATAATA